>JAEXOD010000089.1 GCA_023447335.1 Bacteroidota bacterium | reverse complement strand
TTTTGGGATAGATTTTCGTTTTTAGCAACAAGAATAGAACTAAATGACACTCTTTCGGTAAGCGGACCTTTGGACATTTATTCGTTTAATAGGGTTGAAGGACATTCTGTTAACTTTGGATTGGAATATAAAAAATTATTTGACTCTCGTTTTTACGGAGGTATGACTTTTAGTTACGGATTTTCGGATAAAAAGTTTAAATATGATTTTGATAATACTTATTATTTGGGAAAATATAGAACTCATAATTTAAATTTTAATATATACGATAAAACTAAATCTTTGTTTGAAGAATCTGTTGAATATAATAATTTTACTTCAACTGTGTTAAGTTTATTTACAAAATATGATTTTAGAAATTATTACCGAAGTAAAGGGTTTGAAGCGGAAATTAAATCAATGGTATTTCCGTTTTTAACTTTCAGTGCCGGCTTTATTAATAATCACGACTATTCGTTAATTAACAAAACGGATTTTTCATTTTTTAAAAAAGATAAGAAATATCCGATTAACTTAAACATTAATGACGGAAAAATAACAGCATTAACTTCAGGATTTGAATTAGATTTTAGACCATATATAATAGATGGTTTGTTTATAAGAAGAATAGGAATGAGCAACTTTTTTGCAATTTTAAGAGGTGATATACTTTATAGCAATAATGATATAATTAAATCCAAAAATGATTTTACGCTTTACAATTTATCATTAAGAGGAAGGTTAAACACATTTAGAAGTGCTTCGTTAAGATTTGAATTTAAGGGTGTAAGCTCTTCAGGAACCGTGCCGGTTCAATATATGTATGCTTTGCCCGGTAATATTTCATCAGCGGGTAAAGATTTTTCTTTCCGTTCGTTAGATGTAGGCGAAGTTTTCGGAGATAGAGTTTTTACGGCATTTTTTGAGCATTCGTTTAGAGACGAATTATTTAAATTTTTAGCTCTCCCCTTCTTTAAAACTTCGGAATTAAATTTAGATGTTTATTTAAATATGGCGTTAACAAATATTAGCAATAAAACGGAAAATTATATACCCAATAGCTCAATAAAATTTATAAAACCTTTTTATGAAGCAGGATTTAGCTTAGGGCATCCAATTTTTCCGTTTAAGTTTGAATTTACTTGGAAGTTAAACTACAAAGGTAAAAACGATTTTACTTTTGGTATTAATACTGTTTTATTATAAATATAAGGAATTAATGGAAAATTATTTATGTGTTTTAGGTAGTACAAGTGCAGGAAATAGTACTGTTGTTTGGAATAAAGATGAAGCAATTCTTATTGATTGTGGGTTTTCTGTAAAATATTTTGATGAAAATTTAGCAAAATTAAATATAAAATATAGTCAACTAAAAGGAATTTTATTAACTCATTTACATAATGACCATCTCAACTTGGCTTTTTTAAAAAAAATGCATGAATTTAAAATTCCTGTATATGTTCATTTAAGAAAACGAAAAATGATTGAGAATAGGAAAGATATTTTTCGAAAAATGCTAAATGATAACTTAGTTAAAGCTTATGAAAATGAAGAATTTAATATATCCGGTTTCAAAGTAAAGGGTTTTGAAGTACCGCATGATGTACCCGGTGGTTGTTACGGATATAATATATATGTAAAAAACGATGTTTCGATTAAAAAAATTAGCATTGCTACAGATATCGGATATTCAACAGAAACCGCAGAAGAAAGCTTTAAGAATTCTGATTTAATGGTTATTGAAAGTAACCACGATATTGTGATGTTGGAAAACTCAAGAAGAGCTGACTGGTTAAAAGAGAGAATTAAAAATATAGGACATTTAAGCAATGAACAGAGTGCTGATTTTATAGCTAATGTTCTTAAAAAATCCGATACTCTACCAAAAGTGATAATGCTTGCTCATATTAGTCAGGAATGTAATACCCCCTATTTAGCTGCCGCAACAATGATGAATAAACTTATAAGCAAAAATTTGAAAGATATTAAAGTACTTTTAACAAACAAAAGCAATATAAGCGAAATTATTAAAATTTAGAGGGATTAATGCTTACCATAAAAGGGCAATTCTTAAAATATGTTTTTTATAATGAAAGCAACGGTTATTCAATAATTAGACTTTCAAACGGAGAAACCGTAGTAGGTAATCTTCCTAAGTTAAACGAAGGAGATGAGCTTGAATTACAAGGTGATTTTGTTTTTCACCCTAAATACGGAAGACAGTTTAAAATTGAACAATATAATATTGTTTATCCTACAAGCAGCGAAGGCATTATAAAATATTTGGCAAGCGGACTTATTAAGGGGATAGGTGAAAAAACCGCAAAAAAAATTTATGATAAGTTTGGTGAAAAGACTTTAGAAATTCTTGAAAATGATTTTCATAGACTACTTGAAATAAAAGGCATTTCTCCCTCAAAATTCGAAAGTATTCAAAAAAGCTGGGAAGAGCAGGCAGATGTTAGAAAAACGATGATAGCACTGCAATCACACGGAATTTCTTCTAATTATGCATTAAAAATATATAAAACGTATGGCAAAGAGGCAGAAAAGATTATAAACGAAGACCCATATAGGTTAAGTTATGAAGTATGGGGAATTGGTTTTAAAACCGCAGATAGTATTGCTAGGAATTTGGGATTCGGAGAGCAGCATCCTAAAAGGATGGAAGCAGCAGTTATTTTTATTCTTAACGAAGCACTTTCGGACGGACATGTTTATTTGACTGATTCTGAATTATATCAAAAAACGTATGAAATGTTAAACTATGATCTTTCAAATGATTCAATAATTATTAATAATTTGGAAAAACAAAGAAGAATTGTTGTTTCGGATGATAGGTATTACATAGCCCAATTATATTTTGCGGAAAGAAAAATTGAAAGAATACTAACAGATTTAGCCGGTGAAGAAAAAGCTTTAAGTAAACTTGACGCAAAATATATTGAAATGGTTAAATCTAATTTTAGTGACGAACAAATTTTAGCAATAAACCATTCTATAAAAAACAATTTACTTGTTTTAACCGGCGGACCGGGTACGGGAAAAACCACAACTTTACGCGGCATTATTGAATTATATGTAAAAAAAGAAAAAAAAATTATGCTTGCCGCACCTACCGGAAGAGCAGCTAAAAGAATGACCGAGATTATAGGATTGGAAGCCAAGACAATTCACAGGTTGCTTGAATTTAACCCTATGGATTTATCTTTCGGATTTAACGAAGAAAATAAATTAGAGACCGATCTATTGATTATTGATGAAGTATCTATGATAGATACTTATTTAATGTATCATTTAGCTTGTGCAATTGATAATGATACTACGGTTATTTTTGTGGGAGATGTTGATCAGCTTCCTTCAATCGGTGCGGGAAATATTTTAAATGATATAATAAGTAGTAATAGAATTCCTTGTGTAAAATTATCAAAAGTATTTAGACAAGCAGAAACAAGTAAAATTATTACTGCCGCACACTCAATTAATAAAGGTAAAGTACCGGATATATATGACCAAGGGACAGACTTTGTTTTTATTAACGAAATAGACCCCACTAAAATGGTAGAAAAAATAAAACAATTGGCGTGTGAAGTTTTACCAAAAAGATATAAATTTACTTTGAACGAAGATATCCAAATACTATCTCCTATGTATAGAGGTGAAATAGGAGTTAATTATATAAATTCGTTACTACAAGAAGTATATAATAACAACGATATTGCTTTTAGTATCGGCGATAAAAAGTATAAAATTAACGATAAAGTAATGCAGCTTAGAAATAATTACGAAAAGAACGTATTTAACGGTGATATTGGTTATATACACTCGTTTGATAATAATGAAAAAATTATTAGAATTTCGTTTGAAGGAAGACCGGTTGAATATGCTATTGCAGAAATGGACGAAATCACTCTTGCTTATGCCGTAACGGTACATAAAAGTCAAGGCAGCGAGTATCCTTGTGTTATAATACCTATTTCCGTTTCTCATTATATTATGTTACAAAGGAATTTAGTGTATACCGCAATTACGCGTGCATCAAAACTTTTAATAATGATAGGTGAACCGCGAGCTTTAACTATTGCAGTTAATAATAATAAAATTCAAAAGCGAAATTCATCGTTGTTTAAGTTTGATTTACTTGAAAAGACCTTGTTTGATTAATGATAAGAACTTTAGTTTTACCCGAATTTACAGAATTATTTTATAAATCATGTTTAGAGATTTATAATTCCGATGGAGACCAGCGTACAAAAGTAAGAAATCTAAGCAAACTTTTAAACGATGTTCTAAATACTTTATTAGAAAATGAAAATAGAACGTTTAACGGATTGCAAACTAAATTACTTTATTGTAAAGATAAATTTAACATCGAAAACGATTTTTTTTCTAAACTAATTCAAACGTCATTATTTATTTCAAAAGCTAAAAGAAATAAAAGTTTTAAAGTTTATAATACACAAATTGCGTACATAATTAAAGTTTTTGCAAGTTTTTTGTACCTATTTTCCGGGGTTAATATACCGAAAGAAATTGAGAGTTTGGTTTCGGTTGATTATTTATTTAAACTCTCCGAAAAAAACGAACTTAAAACTGACGAACCGATAAAAGTTATTGTTAAAGAAATAAATTTTACATCAAACGTAATTGAATTACAGTGTACAGTTGTTGAAAGTGACGAAGAAATAAAAATTAATATAAATAAAACATCCAATTATGAGACCGAATATTTTGATTATATTAAAAATATACCACAATTCACAAAAATTTACTTTTACAAACTTCAAAAATCTTTACTAAAAGAATCAGTTTATAACACAAACATAAATGATTATTTTGTAATTGAACCCGATTTTTTACTAGATGTTAGTGATATTTCCGGATGTTTTACATTTTCAGGGTCAAATCATAAAATATTTTTCTTAGATAAGATGTTTAACGGAGGAAGCAGCAAAGCAACAATAAGGGGAAATATTGTAAATAATATACTTGATTTGCGAATAATAGAAAACAATGAAGATTTTGAATATCTATTTGAAAAAGCTTCCGAAAAAAGTATGATGCCTATTTCTCTTTTAACAAATTATGAATTTCAAGAAATAAAAAAAGAAATTAAACTTGAACACTATCCTCAAATAGAAAAAATTTCAGCATACTTATTAAAGGTTAAAACGGAGCAAAACGCAAGTATTTCTATTGAACCGACATTTTATTCCGAACTGCATGGCTTACAAGGAAGACTTGATATAATGGTTGAGTTTTTGGATGAACCCGATAGAAAAGAGATAATTGAATTAAAATCAGGTTCGCCATGTAGCAACGGAGTTTGGGAAAACGAGAAAATGCAGGCTTTGGGTTACGATTTAATGCTTCAAAGTGTTTTTGGAGGTAACAGAAGCGGTTCTAATAATATAATGTATTCTCGTTCAAGCAGCAATACTTTTCGAAATGTAAAAAGAGGTTATGCTGAAGAAATAAGTTTTTGTAAAGTACGAAATTTAATTGTATGTGAAATTCTAAATCAGGCTAACGGCAATTTTTCTTTATATGATTTGTTTAACCCGGTTGATTTTGGGGATTTACCAAAATATATGTTAGAAAAACTGAATAAATTTTATTCGGTTTATAAACTTGCCGATTCGTTATCAAAAAAATATTTTCTTAACTATATTTCTTTTGTGTGGAATGAAATTATTGCCGTAAAGTTAGGGAATAGAATAAATTCGGACTTTGACGAACAAGGTTTTTCATCTTTATGGTTAAGCAATTTTGAAGAAAAAGCAGAAAATTACCAAGTTTTAGGGCTTTTAGAATTTGATTCATTTAATTTTGAAGAAAAAAACTATAAATTTTTATATAAAGGCGGTATTACAAATTTTAGAAAAAATGATATTGCAATAATTTATAAATATTTCGGAGATGAAACAAATCCGCTTAAACAGCAAATTTATAAATGTACTATAAAAGACATTTTTCCAAATTATGTAATTCTTTCTTTGCGAAACGAGCAACCTACGTTTGAAATTTTTTCAACAAAAGACCTATATTGTGTTGAGCATGATTTGTTTGATAAAAATTATTATAGTATAATTTCGGCATTGTTTAACTTTTTATCAAAAGAAAGTGAAAAACGAGATATATTACTTGGGCTTAACTCCCCTATTCAATATAATTTAGAATATGATAGAACAGATTATTCGGGATATTATGTTAAAAAAGCAATTAATGCAAATAACTACTTTTTATTACAAGGACCCCCGGGAACCGGAAAAACATCCTCTTTTTTAATTAACTATATAAATGAACTATATCTAAATTCGAATTTGCAAATAATGGTAGTTACCTTTACAAATCGATCTTTGGATGAAATAATAAAACATTTGATAAATAATAATTTACCGTTTGTACTTGTTTCAAGCAGTAATAGCGAAGAGTATTCATTTAAAACTATATTAAAAAATAATAAATTTACGGAAAAACCGTTTAGAGGTTACCGAATATGTTTAGCAACAATTTCTTCTTATCTGTTATATCAAAACGAAATTAATTTCCATTTTAAGGTAAATACTCTTATAATTGATGAAGCTTCGCAAATAGCGGAAGTTCAGATAATAGGAATTTTAGCAGAGTTCGACAAATTTGTAATGATAGGTGATCATAACCAGCTACCTGCAATTTCTGTTCAATCTGATGAATATTGTTCTATTGATGATGAAAATCTTAACAAAATAGGTCTATTTAACTTAAAGGATTCGTATTTCGAAAGACTTTTCACTTTATGCGAAAACAGAAATTTAAGCGATAATATTGATTTGCTTACTATTCATTACAGAATGCATAAAGATATTGCAAATTTAGTAAATCGTTACTATGATAATAAACTAATTTGCGGGCAAGAAAAACAAAGTTTGCCGAGCACTATTTTTGAAAATGTTGAGATATTAGGACAAAAACCGTTTAATAAAAGAATTCTTTTTGTAAACATTGAAAGCAATAACAAAAAATACGAGAAAATTTGTTTAGAAGAAGCAAAGTTTATAAAGTTAGTAATAAAAAAAATGTCCGAAAATCTTGAAAATATAGACGAAGATACTTTCGGAATTATAACACCGTTTAGATCACAAATATCAGTTATAAGAAATGAGCTAAAACAGATTAATTTTTATAATAATTTACAAATAGATACTATTGAAAGATATCAAGGCTCTGAAAAGAAGATAATATTAATTTCTTTTGGAGTAAGTTACTTATCTCAGCTTAATAGCATTACGTCTTATAATAATGCCGGAACTTTGGATAGAAAGTTAAATGTTGCAATTAGCCGGGCAAAGGATTATTTAATTTTAATCGGAAACGAGAAAATACTTGAAATGCACTTACATTTAAAAGAGATGATTAGCGAAATAAAAATAAAGCAAAGTTATCTAAATTTGCAAGAGTTTAATAATTAAACAACTTTTTATATAAAAATCGGCTCAGTTTTTATAAAAAAGGTTGACTAAGGGTTATTTATTTTTTAACTTATAATTTCATATAATAAATAAATCATAAAAATGGATAATCGGTTTCAAGTATATTTTGAGCAATCGGCTCAAGCCTTTATTTTAATTAAAGATAATTTGATAGTTGATTGTAATAATGCTGCCGTAAATCTGCTTAGTTATGAAAACAAACAAGAATTATTAGGTAAACACCCTTCAGAAATATCTCCGAAGTATCAACCGGACGGCGAATTAAGCAGCATAAAAGCAGAACGGTATATAGCTACGACTAAAGAAAAAAGGAGCTATAAGTTTGAATGGACTCATCTTAAAAAGGACGGAACAGAAATAGTATTAGAAGTTATTTTGACTTACTTTTCGATAAATAACGAAGAAATGTTACACGGTGCTTGGAACGATATTACGGAAAAAAAGCAGAGAGAAAAAGAACTTCAAAAAAATATTGAATTTCAAAAAAAGTTAATATCTACTTTTCCCGATATTGTTGTTGTGGCGGATAATAATGGTTTTATAAATTATGTTAACGATGAAATTACCAAAATTAGCGATTATTCAAAAGAAGATATAATCGGAAAACACATGTTCTCGTTTTTTCATCCCGATGACTTGGAAAAAGCAAAGACAAATACGGAAAAGATGATTCAAAAACCACTTGGTCCGATTGATTACAGAATAGTTAAGAAAAACGGTGATATAGTAATATTGGAAGTTAACGGAGAAGTTTTACGAGATTTAGATAATATAATTTATGGATTTGTTTATATTTGTCGTGATATAAGTGAAAAGAAAAAAGCAGAAAAAGAATTATTTGAGAGCGAACAAAGGTTTAAGATATTGCAAGAAGCGGCATTTTCGGGTGTATTAATACATAATAGAGGGAAAATATTAGAAGTAAGTCAAAGTTTGTGTGATATGTCGGGATATAGTTATGACGAGCTTATTTCAACTGAAACATCTGTTTTATTTCCTTCAGATTTCAATAATAACATAATTAATCATGTAATAAAAATTTCTAATACGCCTTATTTAACTCGACTAATACGTAAAACAGGTTTGGAAGTAGATGTTGAAATTTTAACAAGGCAAATTCCTTTTAAAGGTAGATTGGCTCAAGTAGCGGAAATAAGAAATATTTCCGAAAGGATGATAACAGAAGCAAAACTTAAAGAATACGCTAACAAACTTGAAGAAGTAAATAAAACAAAAGATAAGCTGTTTTCGATAATTGCTCATGATTTAAGAAGCCCCTTTCAGGGGTTATTGGGATACTCCGAGTTGTTGCAGGAAAACTTTAATGAATTAGAGAAAGAAGAAATAAAGACAATAATAGATAGCATTTATAAATCTCAAAAAAGTTTATATTCTTTAATCGAAAATTTATTGTTTTGGACAAGGTTACAAACAGAAGGATTTATGTTTAATCCGGAAAAGATAAACCTAAAGGAAAAAATTGAAGAAGTTTTGAATAATTTTCACATTAATATTAGTAATAAAAATATTTCTATTGTTATAAATGTGGACTCATCTACTTATGTTTTAGCAGATAGCAATATGTTAGCCAGTATATTACATAATTTAATTTCAAATGCAATAAAGTTTTCTTTTGAAAAAGGAGTAATAACCGTTAATGCTAAATTAAGTAGAGACAAGGTTGCAATTGAAGTAAGTGACGAAGGAAAAGGAATTTCAAAAGAGGATTTAAAAAAGCTATTTAAAATTGATGAAGTGTTTAGTCAATTGGGAACGGCAAAAGAAAAAGGGACGGGTTTAGGTTTAGTATTGGTTAAAGAGATGCTGGAATTACATAACGGTAAAATAACTGTTGAAAGTGACGGACAAAAAGGAACAAAAATAATATTTTCTATTCCTAAAGCTAACTAAGGGGGAGATTTTTATGCACAATAACATTATGCTCGATAAATCGCTAACTGAGGAAACAAGATATAAAGCATTATTTGATAACATGCAAGAAGGTTTCCTTTTACACAAAATGGTTTATAATGAAGAAGGAAAAGCCGTAGATTATGTTTTATTAGAAGCAAACCCGGGATTTACAAACCATACCGGAATAGTTTTTAATAATGTAAAAAACAAATTAGCTTCGGAAGTTTACGGAGTTTACCCACCCCCTTTTTTGGATTTATATGCAAATGTTGTTAAAACAGGTAATCCGATAAAATTTGAAGATTTTGCCCCAACCTTAAATAAATATTTTTCAATTTCGGCATTTTCGCCTGAACCCGAGTTTTTTGCAACAGTATTTTTGGATATTACAGAACAAAAATTGCTTGAAAAAGCATTGGAAGAAAAAATTTATAGTTTAACTCAACCTTTTGATAATAATATAAATATTAGATTTGAAGATTTATTTGATATAAATGAGATTCAACAAATACAAGACTCTTTTGCCGAAGCAGCTGGTGTTGCATCAATAATTACGGATACCAAAGGAGTTCCGATTACAAAACCAAGCAAATTTGTTTTTTTATGTAACGAAATTATAAGAAAAACTGATAAAGGGTTAAAAAATTGTATGCATTCCGATTCATGTTTGGGCAAACTAAACCCAAACGGACCTATTTATCAACCTTGTTTAAGCGGAGGTTTATGGGATGGGGGTACAAGCATAACAGCCGGTGATAAACATGTGGCAAACTGGCTTATTGGTCAGGTTTTAGATGAAAACCATGATAGAGAAAAAATGTTACAATATGCGTATGATATAGAAGCGGATCCGATAGATTTTAAAAAAGCTTTGGACGAAGTACCGGTAATGAGCAAAGAAAGGTTCAAAAAAATTTGCGATTCTCTTTTTGTATTGGCAAAACAGCTTTCTAAAATGGCTTTGCAAAACATTTATCAGGCAAGGTTAATTACCGATTTAAAACAAAAAGAAGACATTATTAATAAACAGGTCGAAGAACTTGAATCGAAAAATGCAGAGCTTGAGAGATTTGCATATACGGTTTCACACGATTTGAAGAGTCCTTTAATTACAATTAAAGGATTTTTGGGAATGGTTCAGAAAGATGTTGATAACGGAAGATTTGACAGAATTATAGGTGATTTGAATAGAATTAGCAATGCTTCTGATAAAATGCAAAATTTGTTGGAAGATTTATTAGAACTTTCAAGAATAGGACGAGTAATTAATCCTTCTTCTCATTTTTCATTGACCGAGGTTGCCAAAGAATCCGTTGAATTGTTGAATGCCGTAATTAAAGAATATGGGGTAGTTATACAAGTTACGGAAAATATGCCTATAATATTTGCCGATAAAATAAGAATTAGAGAAGTATATCAAAATTTAATAGAAAATTCCATTAAATTTAAAAAATATAACGAAAACCTTGTTATAAATGTAGGATATGAAAACCGGAATGGTGTTTATACCTATTATATTAAAGATAACGGGATAGGTATTGAACAAAATTATTTGAACAAAATATTTGGATTATTTGATAAGTTAGATCCAAATAGCGAAGGGACGGGTATTGGATTGGCAATAGTTAAAAGAATAATTGAGTTGCACGGCGGTAAAATATGGGCTGAAAGTTCAGGAATGGGTTTGGGAACGACATTTTATTTTACAATAAAACAATAATAAATAATATTTATTTCGAGATATCTATGAAAGGTGAATTTTTAACTATTTTATTAATTGAAGATAATGAAGATCATGCGGAATTGGTTAAAAGAAGTTTTGAAGACAATGCGGTTGCTAATAAGTTAGTTCATATTAAGGATGGCAGAGAAGCGGAAAAATATCTTTTTGAGAGTACTGAAATGAAAAATAAAACAAATTATCCGAATTTAATTTTGTTAGATTTAAGACTTCCGAAAGTTGACGGATTAGAAATACTTAAAAGGATAAAAACTGATAAGAATTTAAAAAATATTCCTGTTGTTGTTTTAACTTCGTCTCATGCGGAAAAAGATTTAATTACAGCTTATACAAATTATGCTAATAGTTATTTGGTTAAACCGCTAGATTTTACCAAGTTTACCGGGATGATGAAAGATTTGGGATTTTATTGGCTTGGTTGGAACATTAATCCATTCCAGAAATAAGTAAAAATATGATAAAAAAAACACTTTTATTGGTTGAAGACGACGAGTCTCATGTTGAGCTTATTAAGCGCAGCTTTGAAAGCGGTAATGACAATTTTGAGATTTTGAACGCAAGAAACTTAGCTGAAGCAAAAAACTTGCTTTTTCAGGTTAATCCTGATATTATCCTTTGTGATTGGCGTTTACCGGACGGAGACGGGATCGAATTATTAAAGTTTATGGATAATATATGCAAGCCTCCTTTTGTTATGATGACTAGTTACGGTAACGAAAAATTTGCAGTCGAAGCGATTAAGCTTGGGGCTTTAGATTATGTTGTTAAGTCTACTGAAACATTAAACAATATGGAGTATATTCTTAATAGATCACTGCGTGAGTGGGAGTTGATTCAAATAAACAATAATATGCACTCTGAGTTAAAAAAGAATGAAGAATTGCTTGCTAAAATCTTTAACGATGCAGTTGATATTATTTTTATCAAAAATACGGATAGAGAATATGTTTCTGTAAATAATGCCTTTTTGAAGATGTTTGGGTTAAACTTAGAGGATGTTATAGGAGAAAAATTAGATTCCTTAAATATAAATGTTGATAAATTGTATATCGAAGATTCTGATAATAGAGTATTAAACGGAGAGACGATAAATCAAACCGTAGAGATAATTGTAAATAATGAAAAAGTAATGCTAAACGAAATTAAATCGCCTATGGTTGATGAAAAAGGCGAAATTTTTGGAATATTTGGAATTGGTAGAGACGTTACCGAAAAAGAATTACAAAAAAAAGAGCTACGGAAATTGTCTATAGCCGTAGAACAAAGTCCTTCCGGAATAATAATAACAGACGAGAAAGGATATGTTCAATATGTAAATAGTCGTTTCGTACAAATTACCGGATATGAAGAAGCGGATATTATAGGGAAACTACCCAAAAGACCCGAAAAACATGATGAAAACTTGTCGAAATGGTTAAATATAAAACCGGGTGAAATGTGGAGCGGAGAAATATATGATAAGAAAAAAAACGGAGACAACTATTGGGGGTTATTAGCTGTTGCTCCGATTACCGATCAAAACAACAATGTTGCCGGTCTTGTGGGTGTATTGGAAGATACTACCGAAAAAAAAGAATTTGAGAAGCAGTTAATTGAAGCAAAAGAGGAAGCAGTTAAAGCAGATCAGCTAAAATCAGAGTTTTTAGCTCAAATGTCACACGAAATACGTACCCCAATTAATGCTATTTTAAGTTTTTCAGGATTATTGCGAGATGAGCTTAAAGATAAAATAGATTCGGATTTTAAAACCGTGTTTGAATTTATGGAAATTAGCGGAAAAAGAATAATACGAACTATTGATTTGTTGCTAAATATGAGCGAATTGCAAACGGGTTCGTTCAAAGTTGCCCCCAAAAAGTTTAACTTGCAAAAAAGAGTTTTAGATTATGTTTATCATGAGAATATAAACGAAGCAAAAAAGAAAAATTTAACATTTGAAATAATTAATAGACTTACAGAAAACGAGGTTTATGCAGACGAGTATAGCACACAACAAATTTTAAGCGTGTTGACCGAAAATGCTATTAAATTTACGGAAAAAGGAGAAGTTCAAATTGTTGTTTTCAAAAATCAACAGCATAATGTGGTTTTTGAAGTTAGAGATACCGGAATAGGCATATCGGAAGAATATTTATCAAATTTATTTACTCCTTTTAGCCAAGAAGAGCAAGGATATAGTAGAAGATTTGAAGGGAACGGATTAGGACTTGCTATTGCAAAACGTTATTGTGACTTAAATAATGCAAAAATTAAAGTTAAAAGTAAAAAAGGGATTGGTACGACGTTTACCGTAGAATTTCCTAATAACTAATCAAAATTATGCATGTTTATACAACATTGTTTGTGGCAAGGGAATTTCTAAATATTAAAGTATTTAATTATAAAAATGCAATAAATATATAAATTTTCTGAAGATAAAATTTTCAAAAATTTGAATAAATTTATTGAAAAGATTTGCTTATAATAAATATTTAAGATAATTTAGTATTTAGGTTAAAAATATCTTTTTAGTGATTGAATTTTGAAAAATGTAACGACACGAAGAACAAAAATCAAAGGGAGAAACAGTATATGAGGAAAATTATACTCCTTAACGTACTAACACTACTTCTTATAGCTTTAAACCTTAATGCGGCAACAACCGGAAAATTAACCGGCGTTATAAAAGACGCAAAAACCGGCGAACCGTTAATAGGTGTAAACGTTATGTTAGAAGGAACAAGCATGGGAGCCGCAACCAATTTGGACGGTTACTTTGTTATTTTAAATGTGCCTCCGGGTACATATGATGTAAAAGCTTCATTTATCGGTTATTCATCCGTTGTTGTTAAAGACGTGAGAATAATTATCGACCAAACAACAACAATTGATCTTGAAATGCAAGATACGTCATTTGAGACCGGTGAAGTAGTTGTTATTGCGGTAAAACCGATAGTTCAAAAAGACGTATCTTCTAGCCGTGTAAGTTTGGATATTAAAGAAATCCAAAATATGCCGGTTGTAAGTGCGGCAAGCGTTATCGGTTTACAAGCCGGTATTCAAGGAATGACGGTTCGCGGTAGTAGTAGCGACCAAACTTCTTTTATGGTTAACGGTATTAACTTAAAAGACGAAAGAGACAACACACCTTTTACCGCAATCAGTTTTACCTCTATTCAAGAAATTCAGGTACAAACGGGCGGTTTTAATGCTGAATTTGGTAACATCCGTGCCGGTTTGGTAAATGTTGTAACTAAAGAAGGGGATAAAAGTAAATATAGTTTTACATTTTTAGGACGTTATAGCGCTCCGGGTCAAAAACACTTTGGTGATTCTCCAAATTCATATGATTCTTATTGGATTAGACCTTACATTGATGATGCGGTTGCTTGGACAGGTACTAAAAACGGTAATTGGGATACATATACTCAAGCTCAGTATCAAGAATTTAGAGGATGGGATAAAGTTTCTCAAGAATTATTAAGTGATAATAACCCAAATAACGATCTTACACCTGAAGCAGCTCAAAGATTGTTCTTATATCAACACAGACGTGAAGTAGATATTACTAAGCCGGATTATGATTTTGATATGAGCTTCAGCGGTCCTGTACCGGTAGTTAGCAAATATTTAGGTGACTTAAGATTTGCTGCATCTATGAGAGGAACAAAGGAAATGTATATGATTCCTTTATCCAGAGATTCTTATGAAGATCAAACAATTCAGTTGAAACTTACAAGCGATATACAACCCGGAATGAAATTAAGTATTGAAGGGTTATCAGGTTTTCAAAAAGGTACAAACAGCAGTCGTAGCGGTGGACCGGGGTTATTCCGTTCTGCAAGCGGTATAGCTGGCGAAATGGATATTAGAAGCGGTGCAAGTTATTTAGATGCAAGAGTTTTTGCTACAGATTATTGGGCACCGAGTCAAATAGATAGACACGCAATAGGTATTAGATTTACACACGTTTTAACTCCTTTAACATATTATGAATTAAG
>JAEXOD010000080.1 GCA_023447335.1 Bacteroidota bacterium | reverse complement strand
TGACGGTATATTTGTAGCCATAGGACATCAACCTAATACTAAAATATTTGAAGGTAAAATAGAAGCTTACGAAAACGGTTATTTAAAAGTAAAACCAGGGTCTACTCATACAAGTCTTGAAGGAGTATTTGCAGCCGGTGATGTTGCAGACCATGCTTATCGTCAAGCAATTACTGCGGCAGGAAGCGGTTGTATGGCAGCCTTAGATGCTCAAAGATATTTAGAAGAAAAAGGAATAGAATAAGTTTTTATTTTTATTTATTAGGCGAGTATCCGTTTATTGGTTACTCGCCTTTTTATTTTAAACAGTTCCCATTTATTTATTTGATAATAATTTAATTTTTTATTATTATTATATTCTTTTTAAATTATTATTTTGTAAAAAGTTAACAAATTACTTTATTAGCGGTTTAAGTATAAATAATTTTGTACGGATAAGTAAAACTTATGATTACCGAAAATTTGAAGTATATTGAAGAGATTATTCAAAAAAAAAGTTTCGAACTCGGAAGAAAGAGAGATGAAATTACGGTAATTGCCGTATCCAAAAATAATCCCGTAAATTCAATAATTGAAGCTTCAAATTTCGGCTGTATCGATTTTGGAGAAAATAAAGCTCAGGAACTTAGAGAAAAAGCAGAAAAGTTGATTGAAAAAAAATTGAACTGGCATTTTATCGGACATCTTCAAACTAATAAAGTGAAATATGTTATAAAGCATGCTAAATATATTCATTCGGTTGATTCGTTTGAATTAGCAGATGAAATTAATAAGCGAGCAGGTCTTTTAGATAAGGTTCAATCTATTTTTATGGAATGTAATATATCGGCTGAAGAAAGTAAATTTGGGTTACAGGATAAAGATTCAATATTTGAATTAGCCGAATATGTTAATAATAAAACAAACCTGAATTTATGTGGTTTAATGACAATGGCACCTTATACTGATGATGAGCAAATTATTCGGAGAACTTTTAAAGGATTAAAAAATATTTTTAACGAAATGAATAATAACGGTTTTAACCTTAAAGAATTAAGCATGGGGATGACTAATGACTTTTTAATTGCATTAGAAGAAGGAGCAACGATGCTTAGAATAGGTACTGCTATATTTGGCGAAAGAATTTATTAAAGGATAAAATGAAACTTAATGCATTAAATATAAAAAATCAAGAATTCAATACTTCCTTAAAAGGGTATAATAAAGAGGAAGTTACAGCTTTTTTAGAAAGAATAGCTGATGAATTTGAACTTTTACAAAATGAAAATGATCGCCTAAAAAAAGAAAACGATATATTAAAAGAACAGAATAAAAAGTATAAAAAAATGGAGGAGCATTTACAAAATACTTTGGTATCTGCTCAAGAAACTTCATCTAAAGCTGTTGAATCTGCAAAAAAACAGACTGCTTTAATTATTAGAGAAGCAGAGTTAAGAGCTAATCAAATAGTTGAAAAAGCAAAGTATGATGCTAATTCTATAAGGGAGGCAGTTGTTAGGTTAAGAGAAGAAAAGAATATGCTTTTGGCTAAATTAAAAGCAATTGTTGAAACACAAGCAGGTCTATTTGACGGTAATGATTTAAATTTTTCGAATAAAAACGAAAATTTAAATTTAAATTTAAATAAAAATGAAATTAATGTAGATAGCATATTGGAGAAGTTGATATGAGTAAATTGATAGAAAAAATTAATGAAACTATTAAAGTTATTAGAAATTATACCCCAAAAAATTATGAAATAGGTATTGTATTAGGAACAGGATTAGGTGGTCTGGTTAGAGAGATAGAAATAGAATTTGAAATTAATTATTCAGATTTACCTCATTTCCCTTTAAGTACTGTTGAATCTCATTCCGGTAAGTTAATATTAGGAACGTTGGGTGGTAAAAATGTATTTGTGATGCAAGGTCGTTTTCATTATTACGAAGGATATACAATGCAGCAAATAACTTATCCGATAAGAGTGATGAAAAAAATGGGTGTACAAACCTTATTATTATCTAACGCATGTGGCGGAATGAATCCATTATATAGAAGAGGAGATATAATGATTATGGCTGACCATATAAATTTACTAGGTGATAACCCATTAATCGGTGCAAACGAAGATGAATTTGGTCCTCGCTTCCCAGATATGAGTGAAGCCTACGATAAAAATTTAATACATTTAGCTGAGCAAATTGCGCTAGAAAATAAGATAAAAGTTCAAAAAGGTGTTTATGTTGCAGTTGCCGGTCCAAATTTGGAAACAAAAGCGGAATATAGGTTTTTACGTGCTATAGGTGCAGATGTTGTCGGAATGTCTACAGTACCCGAAAATATAGTGGCTAACCAGATGGGAATAAAAGTTTTTGGTTTAAGTATTGTTACAGATGAATGTTTTCCTGATGCTTTAAAACCGGTTGATTTGCAAGAAATTTTAGCAGCTGCCGGTGAAGCCGAACCTAAAATGACTAAAATAATGAAAGAGGTTGTTAGCAAACTGTGAATAAAATAAAAAATTCTTATTATTTTACACCCGCTTTAATGGCATTTTTGTTGTTCATATCCAATTTTATTAAAGCGGATATATTACAACATGCGTTTACAAGTTATAGCGTGTGGTTTGTAATTATGCTTTTGGTATTTGCCTGCGGATACCTGATGAATAAAACTATGGGATACTCATTCGGAGGTAAAATAGTTTTTGCCGTAATAGTTGCAAATGTTGCTTTCGGTTTGTTTATGGTCTCGTTTTTTAGTCAGTATTTTGGTTTTGAGGATATGACAGTAGAAAACTTATTATTGTATTCTTTAAGACTAATCAGTATTGGTAGTATGGGTTTTTTTGGATTAGCAGTAAACGAAGTTTTTTTTCTTCAGCAAAAACTTTCTTTATGTGAACAAAAAAAATCTACTCAACCCATTTTTGAAAGTGGTATTAAAGAAGCTGAATTAAGCATACAGGATGCTAAATTAAAAGCCGAAAAAATAATTCTGGAAGCTGAGAAAAAACAAAAAGAGATGCAATTTAAAGCAGAACAATTTGAAATAAAAATTAAAGAGCTTATTAAAGCTGAAAGAGAATTAATAAAAAAATACGAAAAAAATGACGAAGATTAAATAATAAATGTTTAACATAAATTATAAAGGTAGTATGTTTAAGCAGTACAATGAAAAAATCGATTATCCTTCAATAGAGGAAAGTGTTTTAAAATTTTGGAAAGAAAACAAAATATTTGAGAAAAGTATAAGTAGCAGACCCGAAAATAAACCGTTTATGTTCTATGAAGGTCCGCCTACAGCCAACGGACGTCCCGGTATACATCATGTTATGGCTAGGACTTTAAAAGACTTAGTTTGTAGATATAAGACTTTAAAGGGGTATAGAGTAAATAGAAAAGCCGGTTGGGATACACATGGTCTTCCCGTTGAAATTGAAGTTGAAAAACAATTGGGTATTAAAAGTAAAAGTGAAATTCCTGAATTTGGAATTGAAAAGTATAATAATGCTTGTAGAAATTCTGTTTTTACCTACTTAAAAGATTGGGAAAAGATGACCGAACGTATGGGTTATTGGGTAAATTTAGATGACGCCTATATAACTTGTACAAACGAATATATTGAATCTGTCTGGTGGTCTTTAAAACAATTATTTGATAAAGGATTAATTTATAAAGACTATAAAATAGTACCTCAATGCCCTAGAAGTGAGACTGTTTTGTCTTCACATGAATTGGCTTTAGGATATAAAGAAACTAAAGATCCGTCTGTATATGTACTTATGAAAGTCCTTGATGAAACGTTAAGTGAAGATGGGGATACTTACTTTTTGGTTTGGACAACAACCCCTTGGACTTTAATTTCAAACGTTGGTTTAGCGGTTGGAAGTGATATCGATTATGTTAAAATTAAAGTTGATAATAGATATTTTATTCTTGCCGAAGCAAGATTATCTGTAATTAAAGAAGAATATGAGTTAGTTTCAAGATATAAAGGATCTGAATTAGCAGGTAAAAAATATGATCAGTTATTTAAATATCTTACAGTTGATAAACCGGGATTTTATGTAATAGAAGGGGATTTTGTTAGTACTGAAGACGGTAGCGGAATTGTGCATATAGCTCCGGCTTTTGGTGCAGATGATTATGAAGTATCCAAAAAGAATAATTTACCGTTTTTACAACCTGTAAGACGTAACGGAACATTTACGGAAGAAATAACCGATTTTTCCGGACAATTTGTAAAAGATGCAGATACGGGAATTATTATTAAATTAAAAGAAATGGGACAATTATATAGGAAAGAGACTATTACACACTCTTATCCGTTTAGTTGGCGTTTTGATGATGTACCGATTATATATTATGCTCGTGAATCTTGGTTTATAAAAACCACTCAGATTGCAGAAAAAATGATTGAGTTAAATAAAACAATAAATTGGTTCCCCTCAGAAGTTGGTACCGGTAGGTTTGGTAATTGGTTAGAAGAAAACAAAGATTGGGCATTAAGCAGAGATAGATATTGGGCAACACCATTACCGATTTGGGTTAGTGAAGACGGCGAGATGTTTGCAGTAGGAAGTATTGAAGAATTAAA
>JAEXOD010000071.1 GCA_023447335.1 Bacteroidota bacterium | reverse complement strand
ATATATCTGCTGGGGAAAGCACCTTTTTGGTTGAAATGCAAGAAGCAGCGAATATATTAAATAACGCAACGAATAAAAGTTTGATCTTGTTGGATGAAATAGGAAGGGGTACATCAACATTTGACGGTATTTCTATTGCATGGTCTATTACGGAATACTTACATGATACTAAACATGTGGCAGCAAAAACATTATTTGCTACACATTATCACGAGCTTAATGAGATGGCAAGCATGTTTCCTAGAATAAAGAATTTTAAAGTTGAAGTGCGTGAATACGGAAATAAGGTAATATTTTTGCATAAAGTTACTGCCGGAGGTGCAGATCATAGTTATGGTATTCAAGTTGCACATATGGCTGGATTACCGACTATGGTAACTGATAGAGCAAAAGAAATTCTAGTAAATTTGGAAAACAAAGAGCTTACTCCGGTTGAAGTTAAAAAAGCCAAACTAAGTAAGTTGAAAGATAATAATGATTATTATTTAAATTTGTTTGAATTATGCGATGAAGAATTAAGAAATGAAATATCAAATATACCGATTGATAATTTAACACCTATTGAGGCTTTAAATAAATTAAATGAACTTAAAAAGAAAATTGAAGAGTAAAACATTAATATTTGTCGGCACTTTTATAGTAGTATCAATAATTACGACTTGGGTTGTACTACAATCAACCAATTCCAAATTAGACGAAAAAACTAGGTATATTGAGGCTGTAGAATTTCTTAGAAAGAATTTCATATTGTCCCAAAGACAGAAAATGGAAAAATCTAAATCCGTAAATGTGGATACAATACCTTTGCCTGTATTTTATCCCCCTAATCAAGAGTATAGATTTCAATCTAGAGTATATCTATATTCAAAACCTGATACGTTTACTATAAAAAAAACAAAAGGCGGAAATTTCAAATATATTATAAATGGTTATGTTAAGTTCAATTATAAAGGAAAGGAATATAAATTAAATGTGAGTCCATATAATGATAGTGAATATATAATTTGGTTTAGGGATTTGACTAACGGAGAAACTACTTATAGTTTAGGTAGATACTTGATGCTTAATAATGATAAGGTTAGAGGGTTCGAATTTAAAGAAGATTTTGAATATGATATAGATTTTAATTTTGCATATTTTTTGACTTGGAGGTTTGGAAGGGAAAATAGCTCAATGCCAATATTTAATTATAATAAACTTGATTTTGCCGTAGAAGCCGGCGAAAGATTTAAAATAAAGGAGTAACACGTGGTTGTTATATTAGAAAACAATGTTAATGAAAAACAGTTAGAAATTATAATTGAAAAACTTAAAGGATTTGGATTTGATGTTCACCTTAGTAAAGGGGCGCAAAGAACAATAATAGGAGCTATTGGTGTAAAGCCTGATTTCGATACAAGAAAGGTAAAGATTATTGACGGTGTTGCGGATGTATATAGGATAACCGACCCCTTTAAGTTAGCGGGAAGAAGTTTTAAGGAAGAAAATACTATTATTAAAATTAAGGATGTTGAGATTGGCGGTAATAAAATTGTAATGATGGCTGGACCTTGTTCGGTAGAAAGTGAAGAGCAAGTTTTTAGATTGGCTGAAGTTGTGGCGAAATCGGGTGCCCAAATATTAAGAGGGGGAGCGTTTAAACCTAGATCTTCACCCTATGCATTTCAAGGTATGGGAGAAGAGGGGCTTAAGTTATTACGTCAAGCTGCCGATAAATATAATTTATTGGTTATTACCGAAGTAATGAATTCAGGTCAAATTGATTTAATTGCAAAATATGCTGATATTTTTCAGGTTGGTGCGCGTAATATGCAAAACTTTGATTTGCTAAAAGATTTAGGCAAAACTGATATACCCGTCATGTTAAAACGTGGGTTATCTGCAACAATAGAAGAGTGGCTTATGTCTGCAGAGTATATTTTGGCAAACGGAAACAAGAATGTTTGTTTATGTGAAAGAGGAATTAGAACCTTTGAAAAATATACAAGAAATACTTTTGATATCAGCGCAATTCCTGTTGTACATAAAAAAAGTCATTTACCGGTAATAGCAGATCCAAGTCATGCAACCGGATTAAGGGCACAAGTCCCTCCAATGGCACGAGCCGCAGTAGCTGCAGGGGCTGATGGCTTAATGATTGAAATTCATCATGATCCCGATAATGCTCTTTCGGATGGACCACAAGCATTAGTACCTGATAGTTATTTGAAATTAATGGATGAATTGAGAACTATTGCCAGAGCAATAGGTAGAGATTTATAGATGGTAGTAAAAAAGATTGCAGTTTTAGGACTTGGTTTAATTGGTGCATCTTTAGCAAAAGCTATTAGAACCGCTTTTCCTGATGTTTTAATTGCCGGCTTTGATTTACCCGAAACCGTAGAAAAAGCTTTAAATCTAAAAGTTATTGACAAAAGATTAGATGCTACTTCAGAGGCATTAAATTCAGATTTAATATTTTTATGTTTACCTGTAAATTTATCCATAAAAGTTTTCGGTGAACTAATTTTATCTTTATCTGAAAATCAAATTATTTCGGATGTATGTAGTGTTAAGGGAATTTTTCAAGAAATTTGGAATAGTTCCACAAGTAGAGGGACGTACATCGGAGGACACCCGATGACCGGAAAAGAAAAAGGGGGTCTTGATAATAGCGATCCGTTATTATTTGAAAATTCAGTTTATATAATTACAAAAGAAGATGAAATATTATTGAATATACTAAATAAAATAGGGGCAAGAGTAGCAGTTCTTGACCCTTTTTTACATGATAAGGTTGTTTCGGTTGTTAGTCATTTGCCTCAATTATTATCGGTTAACTTGGTTAATTTTGCTGCTAATTGTAAAGATAAAGTTAATTATATTGATTTTGCTGCCGGTGGTTTTAGAGATATGACACGAATAGCCACAAGTGATTATAAAATATGGGAATCGATAATTGCAAACAATAAAGGGAATATTGTTAGGGCTATTGATTTATTTGTTGATAAACTGAATGAGATTAAAACTGCCGTAATAAACGATGAACATTATTCCTTAAACGAGTCGTTTAACGAAGCGAGGATTCACAGAGAAGAAATTCCTAAAACTTCTAAAGGATTTTTAATTCCCTTACATGAAATATATGTTTTTGTTAAAGATGAGCCGGGAGTTGTTAGTAAAATATCAACTATCTTATTTTCAAACGGAATAAATATAAAAGATATTGAACTTTTGAAAATAAGGGAAGGTACAGGAGGAACGTTTAGACTATCTTTTGAATCTGAGGAAGATGCGAAAAAGGCTCAAGAATTAATGAGTTCAATAGGATATAATACTAAATAATTCTACCTTTTTTCAAAAGGATGGGCGTCTCTTTCGAAATCCGGTCTATAATAATCCGGTGCTTCTATACCTTGTAAAAATCCGTTTGAAAAACCCAAAGAAATTAATTCGTCTTCAACTTTCTGATATTCTCGAAAATTCAATTTTCTGGAAAGTAGCGGTACTTTATCGGCTTTATTTGCCGGATAATATTGAGACATCAAACTAATAAAAACTGTGGTTCCTAAATTAGCTTTTATCCAACGTAAAGTATCGATTGTTTCGCTAATGTCGTTGGGTAATACTAAAAGTCTTATTATTAATCCGCTAATTGCAATGCCGTTTTCGTTAGTAACCAAATCTCCCACTTGTTTATACATTTCTAAAACGGCTTTTCGAGTGTTTTTTACATATTCTTTTGCTGCAGAGTATTTTCGTGCATATAAATCGGAAGCGTATTTAATATCAGGGAGATAAATATCAATTATTCCGTTTAAATAAAAGATTGATTCCGGGTTGTCATAGCCGTTAGAATTATATACAATTGGAATATATAATCCTTTTTGTGTTGCTAAATAGATTGATTCCGTAATTTGGGCAATATAATGTGAAGGGGAAACCAAGTTAATATTATGTACATTTTTGCTTTGTAAATTTAACATGATTTCAGCAAGTTGTATTGTTGTATATTCCTTGAAATTATTTTTTGTTTTATTTTGGCTTATTTGGTGGTTTTGGCAATAAATACAATGCAAATTACAATTTGCAAAAAATATTGTACCGCTTCCCATTGTGCCGGATATTGGTGGTTCTTCACCGTGATGATCGCAGTAGCTGGCTACAAAAATTTCTTTACCGGTTTTGCAAAAGCCCATTTCGCCGTGTAACCTATTCACATTACAATTATGCGGGCATAGATTACAATTATTAAGTTTGTTGTTTAATATTTGTGAAATTTCTAAAAATTTACCTGATTTATATAAATCTGTGTAGCGATATCTCATAGTGCCTGTTTTTATTATATGTTAATAATTATGAGAGTAATAAATATTATGTCCCTTTTATAATACTTATAGCAATTTTTCAGATAAATACGTTATTCTATCCTTCAGAAGATGTTTACCGAGAGCAAGTTTATAATCAAAATCGATGATATTAACTTAATAAAACAACTTTTACCGTATTACTAAATTAATGCACAAAGTAAATAATAAGCTAATAATAAATAAAAATAACAAACCGAAAATACCGGAAACTTTTGATAGCGAGTATAAAAGTACGCTTAAAGTAATATAAAACTTAATAATTTAGAATATCTTCCTTTCGCTATATCTTGGAGCTGTATTATTGAATTGATGAATTTTAATACAGCCCCAAGTTAACGTTTTTAGTATTCACACTACTTAAGTAGTTGAAATTCAAAATTATTTTTTTATCTCTTAATTCCAAAGAACGAAAAACTATTTATTCTTTAATAGTTTTTTAGCTTTACTAATAATATTATCAACGGTTAATCCGTATTTTTCATATAGAATTTCGTATGGTGCACTCGCTCCGAATGTTTCTATACTGATCATATCGCCGTTATTTCCTAAGTATTTATCCCAGCCCTGTCTCACACCGGCTTCAATTGCAAGTCTAGTTTGGCATTCTTTTGGTAAGACGCTGTTTTTATATTTAGCATCTTGTTTAACGAATAACTGTGTACATGGCATGCTTATAACATTTACTTTCAATCCTGCTTTTTCTAGTTTTTCTGCAGCTTCTAAACATAAATTTACTTCACTTCCCGAAGCTAAAAGCAACAAATCAGGTTTCGCATCTGATTTTTTTAGGATATAACCACCTTTAAGAGTTCCTTTTGCATTTGCGTATTTATTTCTATCAATTAACTTAATATTTTGACGTGATAAAGCTAAAGATACGGGTGCTTTATTATTTTGAAGAGCAAATTTCCATGAATATACTGTCTCGTTAGCATCTGCAGGTCTAAATGCGTAACTATTTGGAATACATCTTAACGCTGCTAAGTGTTCAATAGGTTGGTGTGTAGGACCGTCTTCTCCTAAGCCAATACTATCGTGTGTAAAAACAAAAATTGGATTGATGTGTGAAAGAGCAGCAATTCTTACTGCAGGACGCATATAATCCGAAAACACTAAAAATGTTCCGCCGTATGCAATTACTCCGCCATACATAACCATTCCATTTAAAATTGCACCCATCGCATGTTCTCTTATTCCGAAATGAATATATCTTCCCGTGAAATTATCTGCTGAAAAGGAGTTTGAAGCTGCAGGTTTAGTATTATTTGAAGGAGTTAAATCTGCACTACCGCCAATTAAATTCGGAATAAATTGTGCTAAGTAATCTAAAACTTTTCCGCTTGCAACACGTGTAGCAATACTTGCATTATAATCAGTGAATTCGGGTATATTTAATGTTTCTGTATTAACAAAATTACCGTTAATTGAATCCGTAAATTCTGAAGCTTCGGCGGGGTATGATTTTGAATATTTCTCAAATAAAGAATCCCATTCGCTATTTAACTGCATCCCTTTAATTTTAACTTTCTCATAGTGAGAATAAACTTCTTCGGGAACAAAAAATTCTTCTGTATAATTCCATCCTAGATTAGCTTTTGTAAGGGCAAGTTCCTCTTTGCCGAGGGGTGAGCCGTGAACGCTTGATTTTCCTTGTTTGTTAGGACTACCAAAACCGATTGTAGTATCAACAACAATTAGAGAAGGTGCGCTAGTAAACTCTTTAGCTTTTTTTACGGCTTCATTTAATTCGCTTAAGTTATTAGCATCTTTAACATGTAAAACATTCCAACCGTAAGCTATAAATCTGTCTGCAACGTTTTCGCTCATTGCAAGTGATGTGCTACCATCAATAGTGATTTTGTTATTATCATAAAAAACGATTAAATTACTAAATTTATTGTGACCGGCAAAAGCAGCGGCTTCATGAGTAATTCCTTCCATCATATCACCGTCACCGGCAATAACATAAATATAATTATCAATAATATTGAAGTTTGGTTTGTTGTATTTTGCTGCAAAATAGTGTTGAACCAAAGCCATACCTACGGCATTTGCAAAACCTTGACCTAACGGACCGGTTGTAGTTTCTACTCCTTGAGTTAACCCAAATTCAGGATGCCCCGGTGTAATGCTACCAAATTGTCTAAAGTTTTTAATATCATTAATGCTTATATTATAACCGCAAAGATGCAACGAGCTATATAACATTGTGCTACCGTGACCTGCGGATAAAACAAATCTATCTCTGTTTAACCAATTGGGGTTATTTGGATTATGCTTCATTACAACTGAATAGAGTAGATGGGATATAGGGGCGCAGCCCAAAGGTAATCCGGGGTGACCGCTATTTGCTTTTTGAATTGCTTCTGCTGATAATATTCGTATTGTATTAATACATTTTTGATTAATTGGCTTACTAAGTTCCGGCATTCTTTTCTCCGCTTCTATATTTTACTATTTATTTTTCCGTTAATTACGGGAGAAACACAAATAAGAGGATTTTCGGGTAAATCGAAATACTCAAATATCTCAACGAAAAGTTTATGTTCTTCTCCGTGTTTTGCAAGTTTATTAAATTGTTTATATGTCATTAAATCTCCTTTATTACTAACAGGAGGATTAAAATTAATCGACCGATTAATGTCATTTTCTGCTTGGGATTTTAGAAATTCGATTTTTTCATAATCGGTTCCTTCTTTCTCGTAGGCAATTCCCTTTAATTGTTTTATTGTTTCGCCTTCAATTATTATGTAGATATTTACAATTTTTTCTAACAAAGTTTTATCCATTTAATAAAATACAAAACATTAAATTACAAGTTTTTATACTGTTTTACAAATATTTTTTATTTGCTAAACCGGAAATGACAGTATAAAACAAATTGAACCGATGATAAATAAATAACTTAATGTTTTACGTGAAATATATTTCAGATATTAACAATTCTTAATACGGTGATTATTTGTTAAATAGTTTTTATATTTAAAGTTATTATTTTTAAAGTTACGGAGATAAAAATGAGTAAATTAGAAAAATTAGCAGAATTGGGACAATCAATTTGGTATGATTTTATAGAAAGAGAATTTGTTACCGACGGTAAATTGAAGGGTTTAATTGATGAAGGGTTACGTGGAATAACTTCAAATCCAAGTATATTTGAGAAAGCAATAAGCACAGGCAAATTATACGATAGCGATATTGAAAAAATTATAACAAAAACTACCGATACTTATGAAGTTTATGAATACTTGGCATTAAAAGATATTGAATCTGCAGCCGATTTAATGTTGCCGGTTTATGAAAAAACAAACGGACTTGACGGTTATGTAAGTATTGAAGTAAGCCCGGATTTGGCTTATGAATACAAAAAAACGTTTGATGAAGCAATAAGATTGTTTACAACATTAAAACGTAAAAACATTATGATTAAAGTTCCTGCTACTAACGAAGGACTTTTAGCTATTGAAGAACTTATTTCGCACGGAATTAATGTAAACGTAACTTTAATATTTAGCATAGAAAATTATAAAAAAGTTGCAGAAGCTTATATTAGCGGGTTGGAAAAATTGCATAATGCTGGCGGAAAACTTGAATTAGTTTCATCAGTTGCATCGTTTTTTGTTAGCAGATTAGATTCTACTTTAGACAAAATGCTTGAAGAAAAGGGAGCAAATGAATTATGCGGTCAATTTGG
>JAEXOD010000237.1 GCA_023447335.1 Bacteroidota bacterium | reverse complement strand
AACGGATTTACAGTCCGCCCCGGCTCTCCAACTCCGGCGTCCGCCCAAACATTTTCACTATTTCAATTTAAAACGAGCTACAAATATAATCTGTTTTTCGCTTTAACGCAAGTCTTTTTAAAATATTTTTTTACTTTTTTTTATTTTTTCTTAATTAATTATTAAAAATATTATAAAATTTATAATTAGTACTTCTATTGGTATCAAAATCCACAGTTTTCCTTCTTGAATTTTATAATTATCTAACAAATCTTTCCAACTGCTCTTGAACAAATAGTGCCCCGCCAAAAATTCGAAACCCAAAGTTAATACTAACCACCAAAAGCCAATTTCTACACTTTCTTTTAAACTCTCAACATAATTTAATTGTTGGAATACAAATGTATAAATTAAAATAACAATTAGCAAGGTTATTGTACTTAACCTATGGGCAGCTTCCTTTCCTAATTTTTTTAAATACAAAACATCCCTTAATCCACCGTTTATTATCGCTAAAACCATTATTATAAACCAACTTATAAGTATTTTCATATTATGCCGTATAAATTCTTTCTAAAATAGAATCTATTTCTGTAACATCCAAATATCCTGCTTTCCTATAAACTTCTTTTTTTTCGTAATAAATTAGTACTGCAGGTACTGAAAATATCATTAACTCGCCTTTCAAAAATGGGTTCTCATCTATTTTTACTTCCGTTAATTCCAATTCCGGGTAATACTCTTTTAATAAGCTTTCTATTTTTTGCTTCATTACACCGCAAACACTGCAACTATTATTACTAACATATAATAATGTTATGTTTTTGTTTAATAAATCTTCAATCATATTAATCATTATTTTTGTTTTCTTCTTCTGCTAAAAACTTTTCAGCCATAAGTACATCTTCTTTACTTCCAATATATAGAGGTGACCGCTGATGTAACGAATGAGGTTGTATTTCCAAAATCCTGTTTTTACCGTCTGTAGCCCTTCCTCCGGCTGCTTCAACAATAAAAGCCATTGGATTACATTCATACATTAATCTAAGCTTACCGTCTGCAAAGCGGCTATCAGCAGGATAAATAAATATACCTCCGTACAACAGATTCCTGTGTATATCCGCTACCAACGAACCGATATATCTGCCTGAATAAGCTTTTTCGTTTCTATCAACTGCATCTTGTAAGTATTTGATATATTTTTTAAGACCTGTTCTCCAATATTTATAATAACCTTCGTTTGTACTATAGATATAACCCTTCTCCGGTGTTTTTATATTCGGATGTGACAATAAAAATTCACCTAAACCTTGATCTAAAGTAAACCCATAGACTGTTTCGCCGGTCGTATAAACTAATATTGTTGATGTACCGTATAAAATGTAACCGGCAGCAACTTGTTTTAAGCCGGGTTGTATTACGTCATCATTTGTACCCGGTTCCCCCGATTTGGAGATACGTCTATAAATTGAAAAAATGGTACCTACACTAACATTTGCATCAATGTTTGAAGATCCGTCCAAAGGATCAAATAATAACACATATTTACCGATTTCATACTGTTTGGGAATATGTATTATACCTTCTTCTTCCTCACTTGCCATAATACACAGATGTCCTCCATATTCCATCGCTTTAACTAGAATATCGTGAGAATAAATGTCCAATTTTTTTACTCTTTCGCCGTGAACGTTTGTATCGTCGGTAAATCCTAAAATATCAACTAATCCTGCTTTATTGATTTCATAAGAAATAATTTTTGCCGCAAAAGCAATCGTGTTTAGTATCGATGAGAATTCGCCTGTTGCATGTGGGTAATTCTTTTCTGCTTCTAAAATATGACGTTCTATTGTCATAAACCTAATTTTAGACATTTTATCCTCTTTTTCTAAGCTGTTTTTGTAATTTCTTGATCTTTATACTGCAATTGATACAATCTGTAATATATACCCTTTTTTGCCAACAATTCTTGATGATTACCCACTTCTCTAATTTCTCCTTTGTGCATCACAATAATTTTATTAGCGTTTTGAATTGTGCTCAATCTATGAGCAATTACAATCGAAGTTCGATTTGCTAATAATTTATTTATCGCATCTTGAATTAAAATTTCTGTTTCCGTATCTACACTACTTGTAGCTTCATCAAGTATCAATATTTTAGGGTCATAAGCTAAAGCTCGAGCAAAAGAAATTAATTGTTTTTGACCTACACTTAATGTAGAACCTTTTTCTTTTACTTCTTCCATATACTTATTTGGTAAACTTTCTATAAATTTATCAGCACCAACTATTTGAGCAGCTTTTTTAGCTTCTTCTATACTTATATTTTCGTTGTTTAATGTAATATTACCGTAAATTGTACCGCTGAATAAAAATACATCTTGCAATACAATAGAAATATACTTTCGTAAATCTCTTTTGTCTAACAGTTTTAAGTCAATTCCGTCAAGTTTTATTGTACCCGAATTAATATCGTAAAATCGTGTTAAAATATTAATTATACTTGTCTTACCCGCACCTGTTGCCCCAACAATTGCAACAGTTTCACCAGGATTAATCGAAAAGCTTATATTCTTCAAAACATAATCGTCAGGGTTATATGCAAAACATACATTTTCAAAATCTATTCTTCCTCTTACTTTTTCTAACTTTATCGGATTTTCCGGATTTTTGATAAAAGTATCATCATCAAATAAATTAAAAATTCTTTCGGATGACGCCATTGCAGTTTGTAAAACATTATACTTTTCCGATAAATCTCTTATTGGTCTAAAAAACATTTCTGTATACTGTATAAAAGCGAACAATACACCTAACGACATTGCCCCTTGAACAACATTTCCGCCGCCATACCAAATTATTAAAGTAATTGCAAGAGAACTAAAAAAGTCCACAACAGGAAAGAATACGGCATAATAAAAGACTGATTTAACATTTGCTATTGTATGGTCTCTATTAATATCGGCAAATTTTTTATATTCTTCGTTCTCTTTCCCGAATATCTGTACAACGTTCATCCCCTGAACATGTTCCTGCATAAATGTATTAAGTCGCGCTAAATGGAATCGAACATCTCTATACGCAACTCTTACTTTTTTTCTAAAAATTGAAGTCGCAAAAATAACAAAAGGTAGAACGGATAACGTAACAAGTGATAAATCCCATGACATAAAGAACATAAAGCCCAAAATCCATAAAATTATGAAAATATCACTAAATACCGTAATAATACCTGTTGAAAACAGCTCGTTTAATGATTCAACATCGTTTGTCACGCGGGTTACTATTCTTCCTATCGGAGTTTTATCAAAAAACTTCAAAGCCAGTTTTTGGACATGTTCAAATAGTTTAACACGAATATCAAAAATTACTTTTTGCCCCATCAATTGAGTATAATATGTTAAATAGTACTGCACAATTGATTGAAGTATTAAAGAAAGAATTAATGCAATTGAAATATACATTAACGAATTGTAGTCTTTATTAACTAAGCTATAATCTACTGCAACTTTTGTTAAATAGGGTCTTACAGGTCCCAATCCAGCAACGGAGATACTTAACAAAATCCCCCATAACACATATTTTTTGTAAGGCTTGATAAAAAACAAAAGCCTTTTCATCAGTTTGCTATCGTATGCTTTACCTAAAATCTCATCGTCTTTATCTTTAACCATTTTCTAATTAATTTCCTTCAGTTCTTTCTCGAGTAATTGTTTTTCATTCATCTCGGCATAAATTCCGCCAAGTTCTACTAGTTCGTGATGTGTTCCCTGCTCGGCAATACTTCCTTTAGATAGCACAAAAATCTTATCTGCATTTTTAACCGTAGAAATTCTATGACTTATAATTATACTTGTTCTACCTTTCATAAAGTCTTTAAGTTTATTAAGAATTTCATCTTCGGTATTTGTATCAACCGCGCTAAAAGAATCATCCAAGATTAAAATTTTAGGGTCAGTAGCAATTGCTCTGGCAAGTGCCGTTCTTTGTTTTTGCCCACCGCTTAAAGTAATCCCCTTTTCTCCTAAAATTGTATTAAACCCATCGGGGAATTGTTCAACATCTTTTGTTAAAGAAGCTATTAAAGCAGCTTTTTGCATTATGTCAGAGTTTTTTGTTTTAACTCCGAATAGAACATTGTTTTCCAAAGTGTCACTAAACAAAAATGTTTCTTGAGGCACAAGACCTATATTTCTTCTTAAAACTTTTAACGGAATCTGTTTTACGTCAAAGCCGTCAATTTTAACTATCCCTTCCGTAGTATCATATAATCTAGGAATTAAATTAATCAAACTTGTCTTTCCTTCCCCCGTTCCGCCTACAAATGCAACAGTTTCCCCTGCCATAATTTCTAAGTTAATATTATTTAATACATTTGGTAATTTTTCAGCGTATCTAAAACTTACATTCTCAAATTTAATATTTCCTTTTATTGTATTTATGTTAAATTTTGTTATTTCGGTATCTTTAATCTCAATTTCTTCATTAGTAATTTTTAGTAAACGCTGCATACTCGCCGCAGCTTGTTGCGCTATATTCATAACCCAGCCAAACGCTATTGTAGGCCAAATTAGCATTCCTAAAAAGACTATATAAGCTGATAATTCTCCTATAGTGAGTTTACCTTGAATAACCATAATACCCCCGAGCCATGTTACAATAATAACAGAAATGCCTGTAATCATGTACAAAATCGGTTGAAATAGAGCTTGTATTTTAACTTTATCCATGTTACGATCTAAATATTCGTAATTTAATTTCTTAAAGTCATTATTCTCGTTATCCTCTCTTACATACGATTTTATTACCCTAATTCCGTTAAATGTCTCTTGAGCTTTAGTTGTTATATCGGAAAATTTTTCTTGAATAAGTATAAATTTTTTATAAATCTTTTTGCTCACCCAATATACAAGATAGGAAAGAATAGGGAGAGGTAATAATGAATACAATGTGAGTATCGGACTAATCGATAAAATAATTATTAAAATAACAATAAATCTAAATGATGTATCAATAAAATACATAACCGCGGGACCTACAAACATTCTAACCGAATTAATATCGTTTGTAGCATGAGACATTATATTTCCGGTTGTGTTGTTTTGAAAATATCTTAATGATAACTTTTGTATATGCCCCCAAAAATCTTGTCGCAAATCGTATTCAATTTCTCTACTAACTACTATTATAGTTTGCCTAATATAGTATCTAAAAATACCGCTTATAACACTTGCGGCTATAATCAACATGGCATAATTGTTTAAAGTGCTAAACTCAAAATTTTCTTTTAAACTATCTATTGCATCTTTTAAAAAAATCGGGATATAAATTTGAGAAATATTCGAGATAAAAATAAACACAAACCCAAATATCATTTTTGTTTTATATCTCTTAAAATACTTTATCAGTCCGGAAAGGCTCTTCATCAAAAATCACTATAAATTATTTTTACGTTTTTCAAATATACAAATATTAGTACATATTTTTTGAAACAATAAAAATTGGATATTAATTCAATTTAAATATTAGATCATAGACTTCAGAATTTAGATATTAGTCAACAATCATTAGTTTTAAGTATTTAAGTAACTAATTTTTATGGTATTGGATTTGATTAAAAGCGGATGGCTATAATAAATAAGAAAAAAGCGGAAATATTAAAGTTCATATTTCCGCTCAAATCTTTACGTTTTATTCGTAATAGGCTAAATTTCTAAATACTATTAAATTAAATTTATTTTACTAATAACATTTTACAAGTTTTTGAATATCCGCCGGCAGTAAATCTATAAAAATATACTCCGCTTCCGTATAAAGAAGCATCCCAAACTTTTTCATATGTACCGGTATTTAGCTCTTCATTTACCAAAGTTGTAATTTCTTTACCTAAACCATCATAAATTTTTAAAGTTACAAGTTCTTTTGCCGGTAAACTAAAACTTATGGTCGTATTAGGATTGAAAGGATTAGGATAATTTTGACTAATATTAAAGCTTAAATTAATTATTTCCGATTCTACTTGGTTTGAATATTCAAATTCCCCGTCATTATCAATTTGTTTTAATCTATAAAGATATTTACCGAATGTTAAGTTTTTGTCAACATATACGTAATTTTTAATAATGTTACTATTCCCGCTTCCAGGAACAAAATCTATTTTTATCCAATCTTCATTTCCTTTCTTTCTTTCAATTTCAAAGCCGTAATTATTTAATTCGGTTGCTGTTTCCCAGGTTAAGGTAACGTCTTTATTAATAACATTAGCTTCAAAGCTTGTCAATTCAACCGGTAACGGATTATTGCTACCAACACTACCAATTGCAAATTCACTGAAAGAAGTCAAATTATTCGCTCTAATTGATGTACTGTTTACAAGTGTATAATCTGACCAAACCATCCAGTTAGCATCGCTAGTTTCTCTTTTCAATATCCTCAAATCATTAGCATTAGTAATACCTGTCAGCTCTGAAATATCAAATGTTACGTCAACATCATATGTTTTTAAAGTTGTTCCTAATTCCCAGTAAAACTGATTAGAGATATTTGTAATACCTTCCGGTAGAGTTCCTCCAGGTGCTGTTTTTATTTGATTCGCATATACACCTCTTAAAGTATCATCTTTAGCAGTAAAAGTATCAAACAAAAAGCTAACATCAGATTCAGAAATACTTACTGTCGTTGCTTCGGCTAAGGGTATTTCTCTTGCTCCGATTATTTCTTGAAAATTTGTTGGTAAAACTTGTATATCAAAATCAAAATATCCGTAATAACCTTGTATTACATTTGAGATAGTTGATAAATTATATTTAATCTGTCCTGTATTATTTGGGTCAAGTTCTGCCTCCCAATTATTATCACTTGCATCTTTATCAATTGTCCCCATTCCTGCACCTGTTACCGCCAAACCGGTTCCGATATCATCCTGAAAATTTAAAAGTCCATAATTATTACTACACTGCTGTGCGGTCGGATAAGGGGTTACAACTGTTAACCTACAGTTAGTAACTCTAAATTTTAATTCTACTCCTACGTATATCTCTCCTATTCCGCCTGTATATATCCTCTTATCGCCTGCCTGACCTGCAATTGCCCAGTTTGCGTTTGCATTTGTCGTATTTATGTGTTTAAACGATTTTAAAGTAAATCCATATAATTTTAAAGTTACGTTATTTGTTGAAGGTAATGAATTTAATTGTTCTTCAGTACATGACGAACTAGAAGGTCCATGTCCATGTCCATCAGATGCATTAGCCCAAGTAAATCTTCTATAAGCAAAATTATTGTAGACAAGATCAAGCGGATCAGGACTTATTGTAAAAGGATTGTCATCATGGATGTTATAAGTCGGCGCATCATCAAATTCAAACATCCAGCTTGCATTAGCTGGACCTGCTGCCAAATCATCTACATGAAAAGTAATACTTTGTCCCCAAATACTCGATACCACTAACATTGCAGCAATTAGTAAATATTTTTTCATTATTGTCCTATAAGGTGTTTTTAAAAAATTCTTTTGGTTCAATATAATAAAAAAATTACCCTTAATTATTAAAAAAGTATAAAACGGTCTTATTAGGTGATTTAAATCACGAATGGGAATAATAATTTTGTTCAATAACATTTATTGATAAGAGAAATGTTTTCTAGGAATTTAAATTGCTTTACAAAATATAGACAACTTCCAATATCAGATTATATTTCTTTTCTCAGTACATAAAAATATTAAATATTCGATGTTAAAGTCTGAATCCGTTTCGAGTTTCGAAACTTAAGACTATAGATAATAGGATTAAGAGAGTAAATATAAGCCACAGAAAAGCCTTATCCTGCATCGAGGTCTGGCACTTTTCCACTGTTTCACTATCTCAACTTACAGCTTTCACGCCATTCCCTAGCTTTAAAATGAAAAAGTCGTCTTTTCAATTAAACAGGAGGAATAATTTTGAAAAAACGACTTTATAAGGGGAAAACTATATTTATACTAAGTGCATTAAAAAGCTCATTAAAATACCTGCTGCAACAGCACTACCGATAACACCGGCAACGTTTGGAGCCATAGCATGCATTAACAAATAATTTGTGGGGTCTGCATTTATACCCATCGTGTGAACTACTCTAGCACTATCCGGAACGGCACTAACGCCGGCAGCACCAATCATTGGATTGATTTTATCTCCCTCTTTTAAGAAAAGGTTCATAAATTTACCAAAAAGAACTCCCCCGGCTGTAGCAATCATAAATGATACGGCACCTAACACAAAAATCAAAACTGATTGCGGAGTTAAAAATGTTGTTGCTTGTGTTGAGGCACCAACGGTAACACCTAATAAAATCGTAACAATATCAATTAAAGGTCTTGCAGCCGTTTCAGCCAAACGTTTGGTAACACCGGATTCTTTTAATAAATTACCAAAAAACAACATACCTAACAACGGTAAAGCACTTGGAGAAATAAACAAAGTAAAAAGAACACCTGCAATAGGGAATAATATTTTTTCCGTTTTTGAAGCAACACGTGCAGGTTTCATTTTAATTAATCTTTCTTTTTTAGTTGTCAATAACAAAATTACTGGCGGTTGAATTACAGGTACAAGCGCCATATATGAGTATGCTGCAATAGCAATTGCTCCGATAAATTCAGGCGCCAATTTTGATGCTAAAAATATTGCAGTAGGACCGTCTGCACCACCGATAATACCTATAGCACCGGCTTGTGCAGGAGTAAAACCTAAAACTAAAGCAGAAAGCAATGTAAAGAAAATACCTAGTTGTGCCGCAGCTCCTAAAAGCATTAATTTAGGATTAGATAACAAAGCACTGAAATCAGTCATTGCTCCTATTCCCAAGAAAATTAGCGGTGGAAATATACCTTTAATTACTCCGAAATAGATATAATTTAATACGCTTCCGTTTTCATAAATACCAATTTGAAGACCGACATTCTCAACGAAAGGTATATTACCTATAATAATTCCAAATCCGATTGGGACTAATAACAAAGGTTCGTAATCTTTTTTAATTGCCAAATATAGAAACAGAAGACCTACAACAATCATAACAACATGACCGATTGTCACATTATTAAATCCGCTAAATCTATAAAACTGCCCTAAGGCATCTATTAATTTTTCCATATTTTAGCTCCCTATTTCTACAAGAACGTCCCCTTCAAGCACGGAGTCGCCTTGTTTAGCTTTTAAGCCAATTATTTTACCTTCTTTATCTGCCTTTATGTTGTTTTCCATCTTCATGGCTTCCATAACCATTAATGTATCGCCAATTTTAACAACATCTCCTTCTCTAACTTTAACTTCCAAAATTACTCCGGGTAGCGGAGCTTTAATAACACCGCCCCCTTTCCTTTCTGTTGGTTTTGCGGTTTTTGCTTCCGCACTTTCACCCGTCGGCACTGCAACAGAACGTACTAAACGTGGAGTTTTTGATTGTTTTATTTCCTGATGTATTTTTACAGAGTAAACCGAACCGTTTACATCTACTTCGGCAATATTATCTTCGATGTTTTTAATTTCTACATCGTAATCATTGCCTTGAATTGTGAATTTATATTTTTTCATATTTATACCAAATTTTATTTACGTGGATAGTTTCTTAAACCGTATATTTTTGAACTCCATGGTGAGTAAGTTCGTTGTACTTTATTAATAGTAAGTACGGTACTTTCGTAATCATGCAATTCAGAAAAATGCATGTGCAGTGCCATACAAATTGCAGCATCAATTTCACCGGTACTATCGGTTTCGTTTGTTTCGGTTTTAATCTCTCCTGATACAACTCTTTTCTTTTTGAGATTAATCTTCATTGCTTTTGTTAAATATATAAAAAACACACTTAAAGCAGCCAATGCAGCAAAAACGACCCCCATCCCGACGATTGTTATCAATATTCCGTTTCCTTCTTCAATCTTAGCAAAATTAAAAGTAATATTACTAAAAGATTTGACTGAATCTGATTTTGCTACTGTTTTTATAACAGTATCTG
>JAEXOD010000226.1 GCA_023447335.1 Bacteroidota bacterium | reverse complement strand
TGGCAAAGTCGTGAACTTGTACCTCAAGAAACAAATTTTGATATTGGAAATACTACCAATGAAGACTTTGAAGCATTTTTATTTAAAGGAGTTACTCCCGGCGGGTTTTGTCAGTTAGAAGGTTCTTTGGAAGCTCGTTTAAGGTTATTTGGGCAGGTAGGAACAACTATATTTGCTGATTTTGGAAATACATGGAATAAGCTTTCACAAGTGCAAATTGATGAAGTTGCCGTTGCAATTGGTTTCGGATTACGGTATTATTCTGATTTTGCACCGATTAGGTTAGATTTTGGTTTTAAATTTTATGATCCAGCCAATAGAAATAGTTTTTTTACAAAAAAAATAATGTCTGATACGTTTCAGTTACATTTAGGCATAGGCGAGGCTTTTTAACATGATAGAAGTGAAAAATATTTATGAAATTGAAAATATAGATTTAAATAATGAGTATTTTGAAGACTTACTAAAGCAAAAAGGATTTAGATTAGAAAGAATAATTAGTAGCGGACACGTAACAAAAAGTGACTTTTGGTATGATCAAGATGAAGACGAGTTTGTGTTGTTATTAAAAGGTTTTGCAAAGATATTATTTGAAAATAATGATATCGTTGAACTTAACGAAGGTGATTATATAATTATTCCGCAACATGTTAAGCACAAAGTAATTTATACAGATATTGAAAACAAAACATTTTGGCTAACGTGTTATTTCAAAAAATAATAATTGGTTTTATATTCTTGTTTTCGATAAACCTCTATTCTCAAACCGGGGTTAAAATTTCGGGTTCTACCGGTTACGGTTCAATTTCAGGTAATATTCCGGATTTAACGGCTTTTTCTTTTACGGCAGGAATTCAATTCCCTTCTAAAATAATAAATGATGCTGATATTAATGTTGAATTAGTATGGGCAAAATCATATAAGTACTTTTTCCCAAGTAGTGTTAAGAAATATTATTCATCTGTTACGGGTATTTCGATTACTGCAGTAGTAAAACAAGAGCTTAACGAAAAATTTTTTCTTGAAGAATCTACCGGTTATTTATTTTTGTATGATAATACTTATGAATTTCAAAGTAGTAGTAATAACGGAATTAACTTTAATGCCGCACTTGGTATAAATACGGATAAAAAAAATCCGCAATCAAATGCCGTTTTGTTTGGCTTTAATTACGGATTAACATTTACAAATAATAATACATCGTTTTTAATAACTTACTTAAAATACAAAATCACTCTATAGTTTTTTTAATTCTGTCATCATGTCAGAAAATTGGTCAAAAGTTAAAGATTGTTCTCCGTCACTTTTTGCATTATCGGGATCAGGATGGAATTCAATCATGATTCCGTGAGCACCGACAACTTTTGCCGCCTTTGCCAAAGGAATAACAAGATTTCTCTGCCCTAAAGCGTGTGAAGGATCAACAATAATAGGTAGATGAGTCAATTCTTTTAATACGGGGACGGCACTAAGATCCAAAGTGTTTCTTGTTGCGGTTTCAAAAGTTCTAATTCCCCTTTCACATAAAATTACCTGCCTATTTCCTTGGCTTAAGATATACTCTGCTGCATTAAGCAATTCGTCAATAGAAGACATTAATCCTCTTTTTAATAATACCGGTCGATGTGTTCTACCAACTTCTTTAAGTAAAGCAAAGTTTTGCATATTCCGAGCGCCGATTTGAATAATATCGCTATATTTAGCAACTTCGGTAATTTGCTCCGGAGCAAGAACTTCCGTAATTATAGGCATATCATATATTTTGCCTGCTTCGGTTAAAATACCCAATCCTTCAAAGCCTAAACCTTGAAAGCTATATGGCGAAGTACGAGGTTTGAAACAACCCCCTCTTAAAATATGACCCCCTGTTTCTTTAAGATGTGAAGCACATTGCATAACTTGCTCGTTGGATTCTACAGAACAAGGACCCGCAATTACGACAAAAGAATTACCGCCGATTTCTAATCCCTTCACTTTTATAATCGTATCGTCTTTTTTGTAATCACGACTTGCAACCTTGTAGCTTTTTTTAGATTTTTTCTGTTTTGTTTCTTCCGGTTTAGCTTCTTCTTGTTGAATTATTTGATCTTCTTCAATTAATTCTTTCTCATCGGTCAAATCCGTTTGTATATTTCCGAAGTCCAATTTAATTCTATCTAAATCGGGGGATATGTATGACCCAAGCACTTTAAATAATCGCGTGTATCTGCCCAAGCTATCCAACATTTCTTGTATGTTTTGGTCTTTAATGTTTCCTTCAAAATCCAAATAAAACATTTCTTCCCAAGGATTTCCCAAAATAGGTCTCGATTCTAATTTTGTTAAATTTACATGATGTTTTCTAAAAATAAGAAGAGCATCAACCAAAGATCCGGGTTTTTGATCGGTTGCCATTACAATTGAGGTCTTGCAAGGAATGCGTAAATCAACGTCAATCGGTTTGCGTGCTGCAATTAAAAATCTGGTATAATTTTCTTGTTGATTTGCTATGTTTGTACGAATAATTTTTAATCCGAATATGTTGGCAGCTTCTTCACTTGCTATGGCTGCAAATTCGGGATTGTTCTCTTCTTTCACTCTTTGAACGGACATTGCCGTATCAGGATAATAATCTATTTTTACATGAGGAAGAGTTGCCAAAAATTTACCGCATTGAGCTACTGCTTGTACGTGCGCATATATTTTTTTTATTCTATTAATCGGAGTTTCTTCCGTGGCAACCAAACAATGTTTTACATGAAATTTCTCTTCTCCCACAATATATAAGGTAGTATGTAAAAGAGCATCGTAAACTTCATTAATACCGCCGCTGGTAGTGTTTTCAATTGGTAACATCGCATAATCTGCTTCTCCGTTTTCTACCGCGCGAACTACTTCGTCAAAAGTTTGTTTGCTAATAAATTCTAAATTTGCTTCTTCTTTTGCAAAAAACTTTTGAGCTGCCAAAGAACTGTAAGAACCTTCTATTCCTTGTATTGCGGTTTTAATTAATTTTTTACCGTTAAATTCCGGAACATCCAATTTGGTTAGATAGCTATTTTGAAGTCTAACCGAATCATCAATAATTTCATAAAATATTTTAGTAATATAATTGGCATCTAAACCTAACTTTTTCCCTTTTATAATTAAAGCCGTTAAAAGTTCTTGTTCTCTTTCTTTATCTCTAATTGGGCTATCAGTCTGTTCTTTATATTTTACAACCTCTAAACTTAGTTGTCTTCGTTCGGCTAATAGAGCTAAAACATTTTCGTCTAAGGTGTTAATTTTTTCTCTTAACTCTTTCATGTATTACCTAATATATTTAATTTTGACCTGCAATTTAATAATATTTTTTGTTAGATTAAATTGCATTTTTTGATAAATATGCATAAAAATTAATAATTATTTAGGTGAAAAATGAAGACTTCCGATTTTGGAGATATGCCGGTTTCCGAATTTAGATTATTTGCGGATAAACTTATTGGTATAGTTGCTAATTATTTGGATAATATAACAGAGTATCCGGTCCTCCCAAATATTAATCCCGGTGATTGTTTTAAACTTTTTCCCGAAACACCGCCTGAAAAACCAATAAATTTTAATGAATTGTTAGATTCGGTTGATGATAAAATATTAAAAAACGCTACTCATTGGAATCATCCCGGATTTATGGCTTATTTCAATTCTACATCCTCTGCGCCCGGAATTTTGGCTGAATTGCTTTCCGCTGCATTAAATACAAACGGTATGGTTTGGAAGTCTTCCCCCATAAATACCGAATTAGAAATTGTTGTAATTAAGTGGATGAGACAAATGCTTGGGTTACCTGAAAACTTTTGGGGAATTATTTATGATACTGCCTCGGTAAGTACTTTTCATGGATTAGCTGCGGCGCGTGAAAAAGTTTTTCAAAAGTATAATGATCATGATTTAAATATCAATAAATTTACGGTTTATTGTTCAGAGCATGCTCATTCTTCGGTAGAAAAAGCTTGTTTGGCACTTGGCGTAAGAAAAGTTAGAAAAATTAGTACTAATGAAAGATTCGAATTAGATTTAACTGACCTAAAAACCAAGATTGAAAAAGATATTAACGACTCTTTTATTCCGATGGCGGTTGTTCCTACTATAGGAACAACAAGCGTTACATCAATTGATGACATAAAAGGTGTTTATGAAGTTGTTAAAGAATACGATATTTGGATACATACCGATGCGGCACACGGAGGAATTGCGGCAATAACGGATGAACACAAATTCCTTTTAGAAGATATTAACCTTGTTGATTCAATAGTTATTAATCCGCATAAGTGGATGTTTACACCCGTTGATTTAAGTTTGTTATATATAAAAAACAAACAAATGTTAAAGGATGCTTTTTCAATTATTCCGGAATATCTTAGAACAAGTGTTGATGACCAAGTAACAAATTTTATGGATTACGGCATACAGTTAGGACGTAGATTTAGAGCATTAAAATTATGGTTTATTATTAATTATTTTGGGGTAGATGGAATAAAAAGTAGAATTAAAGAGCATTTTAGACTTGCAAACATATTTGAAGAATTAATTAAAAATGACAAAAATTTTGAAATAGTTGCCCCCATACCTTTAACAACAATTTGTATACGAGCTAAAAATAGTAATCTAAATTCAGATGAAGAGTTAAATAAATTTAATTCAAAATTAATGGATGAAGTTAATAAAACAGGTAAAGTTTTTCTTTCTCACACTATAATTAACGGTAAATTTATTATACGAGTTGTAATTTCGGGCTTAAGAACCACCGAAGAAAATGTTGTTGAGTGTTATAACTTGTTAAATTATATGTATAATAAAATAAAAAGCTAAATTCAGTACTTCAAGGTTTTTTTAGTATCAGTTAAATCAATTAAAAAATAATTTATAAATATAGGCAATTCATTTACGGATTGCCTAATACCCTCTATAATCCGTTGCCGTAGGTAATTTTTCACTATTTTGCCCGTTCTGTTATTTAAAATAAAAAAAGCGGCTCGAAGAGCCGCTTTTGGTGTTGCTTATAATCTTATTCTAAATTACTTCACAACTATTACATCTTGAGCTTGCGGACCTTTTTGACCTTGTCCAACAGTAAATTCAACTTTAACTCCTTCTTCTAAAGTGCGGTATCCGTCACCTTTGATTGAAGAAAAATGTACGAATACATCGTCGCCTTTACTGCGCTCAATAAAACCGAAACCTTTTGCGGCGTTGAACCACTTTACGGTTCCTGTTTCACGCTCTGCCATTTCTTACTCCTAATTATTACTTGTTACTTACCTTGAGCAGAGCGACTAATACCATGAAAACTAATTTGTAAAAAGTCTAACAGCCTAGTTCGACTGCTCTACATATGCAAAATGGTTAATTAAAATTTAAAAAGCAACTAAATAATTAAAATATTTTGCTTTTGAAACCTTTTTTTTGCTTTTTTTGTAAAAAAAGTTAAAAAAACGATTGATTTTATCATATTTTTTTTACATGATTAAATTTTGTTACATTATAGATGTAAATTTTAAGGTGATGGTATGGCAATAGATTTTAATTTATTTACGGTAAAAGCTCAAGAATCAATACAAGAAAGTATAGAAATTGCTCAAAATTATAATAATCAAATAATTGAACCCGAGCATATTTTGGCTGCTTTAATTCAAGATGATAAAAGTGTTGCTGCTTCCGTTATTCAAAAGTCCGGCTTAAATATCTCTCAATTAAAAATTAAAGTTGGGGGATTATTAGAAC
>JAEXOD010000216.1 GCA_023447335.1 Bacteroidota bacterium | reverse complement strand
GTTCTAATATAGTGCAACAGTGTTAAAGTGGTACTAAAACTTAGGGGTGGTTTTACTTAACATTTAACCTTAAACATTTAACATTATTCTTCTGAACCAGGATTTTCAGGATAAAAGAAGGATTTACAGGATAAAACCTCAGTTTTGTAGAATGTAAATTTGTGTTGAAACAGTGGAATAATGACACGGTGAAACATACTACAAAAAATTCAGAGCTAATTTTACTTAAACTTTAACCCTAAACATTTAACATTATCCTTTGAACCAGGATTTTCAGGATAAAAGAAGGATTAACAGGAATCTCCTTCCGATATTGGGACGGTGGAACGGTGATAAAGTGCCTAACCCCAGAACGGGGAATGGTTATTAGTTCCAGAGATAAATCGTGTAATATTATGGTAAATAAATCTTGAAAATCCGTTTAAAATCCTGTTAATCCTGGTTCTAATATAGTGAAACAGTGATAAAGTGTTACTAAAACTTAGGGGTAGTTTTACTTAAACTTTAACATTAAACATTTAACATTACCCTTAAATTGTAACTAGAATGGACTAAAGGTCGAGCCTTTATATTGGAGGAAAGGGAGAAAACTCGGAGAACATTATAAATTGAAAATTCAAAATTAAAAAAAATCCCCATCCCAATTAAGGGATGAGGACATTGAGAATCCAAAATTAAGAATTCAAAATTATTTAATAAGCATCATTTTCTTAACAGCTTGGTTTTTGCTACCGTCAACACCTTCGGTGTTAATTGTATAGAAATAAGCACCCGAAGTTAAACCTGATGCATTAAATTCTAAGTTATGTCTTCCGGCTGCAAAATCTTGATTAGCTAATACTGCAACTTCACGACCTAAAATATCAAATACCTTTACAGTTACTTTACTTGCTGAAGGAATTGCAAATTTAATAACTGTTGTTGGGTTAAATGGGTTAGGATAGTTTTGTGAAAGTTCGAAAGCCAAAGGCATTGAAAAATCAGCTTCAATTGTGTTTGAGAATGAATATGTACCGTCAAAATCAATTTGTTTTAATCTGTAATAAACCTTACCGTTTACAACTGAATTATCAACAAAAGAATAAGTGTGTTTTTCTGCACTTGTACCGTTACCTGCAACAAATTCTAAAGTAGAGAAGCTAACGTTATCTGTGCTTCTTTGAACTTCAAAACCTCTGTTGTTAGTTTCGGTAGCTGTTTGCCATTCTAATTTAATACCGCTTTCTGTAGTTGTAGCAACAAAAGAAGTTAATTCAACAGGAACTGCAACAGAACCTTCGTCAGCACCCATATAAACAAAAGCGTTTAATCTTGGATCGCCGTCAATATCGGCACCAATCCATGCTACTTGAGGAGCAGCTAAATCGATATCGCCAATAGAAGTTCCGGTTACGTGTAAATCTGTACCGTCAACAAAATTAACCATTTTAGAAATTGAACTTGAATCTTTACCGCTTGTTGTAATCCAGTTTGCTAAAGTAGCACAATCTGTTGTTCCGTAACGACCAACAAAACATGTAGGATCTGCAACGTAGATATCGTTATTGTTGCTATTTAATACTGAAGTAGCTGACGGAGTATTTGTCCAATAGATACCGTATGAGTTGGCAGCAACTTTATTATTAACAAAAATATTGTTATATAAATTAAATGTAGCAGAACTTGTTGTCGGAGTACCGATAACAGCATGGCGTCCGGTAGATAATGAGTTATTAACAACTATTGAGTTATGATAAATATTTGCTTTACCAATCCAAGTTGCACTATTAAATACTATACCATAAACAGCAAATGTAGCTGTAGGAGCAGCATTTGTATTAACCGTATTAGGAGTAATAAAGTTGTTATAAATGTTAGCAACACCTTCGTTTCCGTAAACTGCTATACCGGCTGCAAAAGTAGTTGTAGTACCGGTTACGTTTACGTCAACTTTTTTAATTTTATTGTTGGCAATAACCGTAGTATCGTTGAGGGCACTACCGGTTAAATAAATACCACAATAGAATGCTTGAGCCAAACGAGGAGTAACAATATAAATATCATTATTAACATACTTGTTATTTTTTATATAAAAAGTAGTAATACCGCGTCTTGAAGCATAAATTTCACAATTTTGAACCGTACCGGAACTTGGCATGGTTGCAGCGTTACCCCAAATAGCTACACCGTTATTTGTAGTCATAGTAGGTTCGCCTATTTTACAGTTATCAACTAATAAGTTTTGAGGAGAAACATCTTGTCCCCCTACTGTATAACCGTCAGTTGCTAATATTGTGCCGGCAGCAGCTAAAGCGGTAAAAGTAGCGTTTAAGTTTTTAAAAGTAACGTTGTTCGATTTTTCGATAACGCCGATTACATAAGAACCGGTAGCTTGATTACCTACAAAAGTCATATCTCTTGTAGTGCCTTCTACAGTGTTAGAACCGTCAACGGTTACATAAGAAGTACTTTTAACTGTAAAACCTTGATTTTTTTCGTTACCCGTAGTTGGGAAGTTTGCAATAGTAATTACCGGTTGCACTCCTGAAGCAGGTTTAATGGTTAAACCTGTACTATCGGTTAAATCAGTGCGGTTAATAACAATACCGTCTTCGTTTAAGTTAGAAGTGATATAAAAGTTAACTTTTTTAGAAGTACCGAATGTATTTAATGCAGTAACAGCTTCTTTTAAAGTTGTGAAACCATGTTGTAAATTAGCATAAGGAATATAATAATCGCCTGCTAATTTAAATTCAACTTTATAAGCACCTAAACCGTTATTGCAGCTTAATGCAAAAACAGTATAAGAACCGTCACTATTCTTTTTAATGGCAACATCACCTGCACCGTTAGCATTACCATTAGAACCTAAAGTAGAAGTAGTTGCATATAATTTTGCTGAATCAGCAATTGCAAAATTAACTTTTACTATACGAACATTTTCATTACCTGCACCAAAAGCAAAAGTTGCAAAATATTCGTCGCCACCAAATTTAGTTATATATTTTATTGCATTACTTCCTGTTGAAACAACAGTTCCAGGAATAGTACCAACAACAGTGCTATTTAAATCTAATTTTTTAGGGTTGATACCTGTAGCATTTAAATAAAATCCGTTGTTATAGGGCGCAATTGAAGAACTTCCGCCAAATAAACCGGCAGCTAACGGAACAACTGTAGGAGTAAATGTAGCTCCGTTATCTGTAGTGGTGAACTTTACGTATTCTGCTGTAGACCCTGATGCAGCCCAAATAGTTAAAGTATTATCAGATGCTTTACCTGTAACAGTTAATTTATCGCCTAATCTTTTGCCTGTAGCATCAAAAGTTAAAGCAACAGTTGCAGTATCGGTAACCGCAGCAAATTTATAAACTTTAAAAGTACCGCCTACAGCTAAGTTACAAACATAAATAATTCCGTCTTCAGAAACCTCAACATCACTTACGGCATAAGTACCGCCTGTAACAAGCGAACCATTTGTAAGTTTACCGAGAGAATCACCTGTTGCAGCGTTCAACATATAAATAAAGCTGCCGCCGTTACGGCTAACAACAAATACGTAATCCTGACCACCAACATTACCGTAAGCTAAACCACGGGTTAAATGTCCCGTATCAAACCATGCAGGCTTTGTTCCTGTTGCAGCAGATTTTTCCCATATTGTGGTAACCTGTGCATATGTACTTAAAGCCATCATAAAAAACATCACCAAAAGTAAGACTTTTTTCATTCTGACTAACCTCCAAAATAATTAAACAAATAATTAGTTAATATATAGCAAACTATCAGGTTTAAATTACTAAATAATATTAATATTTCTAAGAAAAAAATTAACAATATCCTATATTTTTTAATATTTTTATACAATATTGTAATTAAATAATTTAATTTTATGCAAAAATCAAAAACTTTCTGATAGTGATAAAAAAATGTTCCTAGATAAAAAAAAGACTTGACAAAAAATAATAAATTTCGTAATTTTGAAGTGCCCTCAAACCCTCCTTTGCCCAGGCGCCTCTAAGGCGCTAAACCAGAGCAAGCCCGATCTAACAAGGTCGGGCTTGTTTTTTATATACTAAAGCAAATTCGTATTATTTAGTATTCTATCATAATTGTTACATTAACTTATTTTGATATAATCACTTAAATAAAATTAGACTTATATTTCGTTCTTTATCTAAATTTATTCTGAAAAATTGAGCAAACACGATACTGCTTATACAACTTTGTCCCGACTTTAAATTGTGATCAAAAGTATAAATAAATTGTTTTTATTTATTTGTGGAAGAATTTTTTTTAGGTCAAAAAAAAAGTATTAATTAAAGTAAAATGACTTAATTGCTTAATATGTACTTTTAGGTAAATAAGTTGATACTTATTTAAAATGAAAAAATTATTATATTTAAATTTTAAATTATTGTTAATTATGGAGTTTGGTCTTATATGGCAAAAAAAACAGCCACTGAGAAAAAATCAAAAAATCAAGAAAGCGAAAGTATAGAAGCAATACCTAGTGTATTACCGGTACTTCCGTTACGAGACAATGTAATTTATCCTTATATGATTTTCCCGGTACTTGTAGGTCGCGAAACATCAATAAAAGCAGCAAATTATGCTTTGGATAATTCAAAATATATATTTTTAGCAGCACAAAAAAAAGCGTCAATTGAAGAACCTACAAAAGAGGATATATTTACAGAGGGAACTATTGCAAAAATAATCCAAATTTTAAAATTGCCGAATGGACTATTAAAAATATTAGTTGATGGTATAATACAAGGTAGAATTTTAAGCTATACAAAAAACAAGAATTTTTTTGAAGCCAATATTGAAGTTGTTATTCCGGTTAAGGAAGACCTTAAAGAGCAAAATGCTTTGATAAGGCAGATGACAACTTTATTTAAGGAATATGTTAAAATTAATAGAAATATTCCTCAAGAAGCAGTGAGCGCTTATGATAATTTTGACGAACCGGATAGAAAACTGTTTTATGCAGCAGCTAACATTAACCAATCTTTGGAAGTAAAACAATCGATTTTGCAGAAATTTACTTTGTCGGAACAACTTTATGAAATAATAAAAATATTAAATTCAGAAATTGATATTTTAAAAGTTGAAAAAGAAATTGAGAATAAGGTTCAAGAAAATATTGGCAAAGCTCAGCGTAAGTTTATTATTCAAGAACAGATTAGAATTTTACAAGAAGAATTGGGTGAAGAAGAAGACATTCCTCAGGATTTGATAAAGCTGAAAGAAAAAATAGATAAAAGCAAACTGCCGAAAGATGTTAAAGATAAAGCTGAAGAGGAATTTAATAAACTGAGAAAAACTCCTCCAAGCAGTCCTGAAAGTACTGTTATTCGTAATTATTTAGATTGGTTAGTTGACGTTCCATGGTCAAGTAGGAGTAAAGATAATTTAGATATTGACAATGCAAAATCAATTCTAGATGAAGACCATTACGGATTAGAAAAGCCGAAAGATAGAATTTTAGAACATATTGCTGTTCTAAATTTGGTTAAAAGTATGAAAGGTCAAATTTTATGTTTTGTCGGACCTCCGGGAGTCGGTAAAACATCTTTAGGAAAGTCTATTGCGCGTGCCATAGGAAGAAGTTTTGTTCGTATCAGTTTAGGTGGTGTAAGAGACGAGGCGGAAATACGAGGTCATAGGCGTACGTATATCGGAAGTATGCCGGGTAAAATTATTCAATCAATGAAAAAGGCTAAGACAATAAATCCCGTTATTTTACTGGATGAGATAGATAAAATGAGTATGGATTTTAGAGGGGATCCTTCTAGTGCAATGTTGGAAGTATTAGATCCCGAGCAGAATCATACTTTTAATGATCACTATTTAGATGTAGATTATGACTTATCTAATGTGATGTTTATAACAACCGCAAATGTTAGATATAATATTCCTTTACCGTTGCAAGATAGAATGGAAATTATTGAATTGAGCGGGTATTTGGATTTCGAAAAGAAAATGATTGCGAGCAGGCATATTATCCCGCGCCAATTAAAAATGCACGGTTTAACTGAAAGTAACATTGAAATGTCTGATGAAGTATTAGAAAAGTTAATAACCGAATATACAAGAGAAGCCGGCGTAAGAAACCTAGAACGAGAAATTGCGGCATTATTTAGAAAGGCTGCACGCGATATCGTTAAAATATTGAAACAAGAGAAATCAAAGAAAAAAGAGAATGTCAAATTTGTAATAGATGTCGAAAAACTTGAAAAATATTTAGGAGTTCCGAGATTTAGAAAACAAAAAGCAGCAACCGAGGATAAAATTGGTAGCGTAATAGGTTTGGCTTGGACGAGCACCGGCGGTGATATACTCCAGGTTGATGCCACAATTATGAACGGAAGCGAAAAATTGATTTTGACCGGTAAACTTGGAGATGTGATGAAAGAAAGCGCCCAAGCCGCATTAAGCTTTTTACGTTCAAATAGTGATAAACTTGGGTTGCCCGAAAACTTTTATAAAGGTAAAGAAGTGCACATTCACTTACCCGAAGGGGCTATTCCAAAGGACGGACCATCAGCCGGAATAACAATGGCTATGGCAATATACTCTGCCGTTTCGGGTAAATGCGCTCATAACAATATTGCAATGACAGGTGAAATTACTTTGCGTGGTAATATTTTGGCTATAGGCGGTTTAAGCGAAAAGCTACTTGCAGCTAGGCGTAATAATATTATGACCGTTCTTATTCCTAAAGAAAATGAAATTGATTTAGTGGAAATTAAGAAAGAAATAAAAGAAGGAATGAAGATTATTCCTATTAGCACGGCTTGGGAAGCTTTCCCGATTATTTTTGAAGGATTTGAAATTATAGAACACGAATCTAAAAAGAAAAAATAGGTGCTTAGATGGCAGAAGAAATAAATATTTCTTTGGATCTTTCTGACGAAGAAAAATATAAACTTGTACTAAAACATGCAGAATATTTAATTAATAAACATGAACCGGTTGTTACGGGTTTATCTAATATTTGTGCTTTGTTAAATCAAACATTCGAAAAAATTAGCTGGGTAGGTTTTTACTTTTTCCAAAATGAAGTCCTCTATCTTGGACCATTTCAAGGTAAAGTAGCTTGTACTCAAATTCCCGTTGATAAAGGGGTTTGCGGAACGGCAGCAACAAAGTTAAGCACGGTAATTGTGCCGGATGTAGAAAAATTTGAAGGACATATTGCCTGCGATAGTGGGTCAAGATCCGAGATAGTGGTACCGATTTTGTTTAACGGAAAATTGTTTGCTGTTTTGGATATGGATAGTTATAAACTTGCTGCCTATAACGATACAGATAAAAAGTATCTTGAATTGTTGGCGGATTTAATTAAAACCAATTTAGATTTAGATTCATTTATATTAAGTTAATTTAGAGGAATTAATGGCTTTTGTTGTTACGGCACGTAAATGGCGTCCTCAAACTTTTAGCGAAGTTGTAGGGCAAGAACATATATCTACAACATTAAAAAATGCCCTCGCTAACGGTAGAATTGCACATGCTTACATGTTTACAGGTCCCAGAGGTATAGGTAAAACAACTACCGCAAGAATATTGGCAAAAAGGCTGAATTGCTTAAACCCGAAAGATGGCGAACCTTGTAACGAATGTGATATGTGTAAGGATTTTATGGATAATACGATTCTTGACGTATTCGAAATTGACGGCGCATCAAATAGAAGAATTGAGGAAATTAGAGCAATTCGTGAAGCCGTAAAATATACCCCGGCAAAAGGAAAATATAAAATTTACATTATAGATGAAGTTCATATGTTAACGGTAGAATCTTTTAATGCTTTGTTAAAAACATTAGAAGAGCCGCCGGATCATGTTGTGTTCATTTTTGCTACTACAGATATTCATAAAGTTCCGTTGACCATTATTTCAAGATGTCAAAGGTTTGATTTTAGAAGAGTAGAATTAAAAGATACTAAAACCTTACTTTTAAAAATTGCAACTGCCGAAGGAATTGAAATTGATGACCAGTCTTTAACGTTAATTGCTAAACGTGCAGACGGTGCTTTAAGAGATGCACAAAGTTTATTTGATCAAGTTGTTTCTTTTTGCGGTAATAAAATTACCAAAGATTTGATAACAAGCATGCTTAATTTAATTGATGATCAAATTTATTTTGACGTTTCTGATTCTATTATCTATAAAGATTTTTCAAAAGTATTGGAAGTTACCGAAACTATTTATAATAACGGCTGGAATTTGACTGACTTCTTAAACGGTTTATTAGAACATTTTAGAAATTTTATGGTGTTAAGAATAAGTAGAAAAACCGATTTAATTGAAAGTTCCGAAGTAATTAAACAAGCTTATTTAAAATACGTCGATTCTTTTTCGGAAGCTGATTTAATTAGAATTTTAACTTTTATTAATAAAACACAATATGATATTAAAAATTCCTCACATCCGAAACTAAAACTGGAAGTTGCATTATTTCAATTAGTCGGTTTTGAAAAATCGACTACGATTACGGACTTAATCAACACAATTAACGAAAAAGGTGTTATTAAAAATGTTGTTTATAATAATACACAGCAATCGGTTAATCCTCCTATAATAGCCCCAGTAATTACCGAGCCGATTATAGAAACGGCAAAACCTTCTATAAAACCCAATGTAACATTTACGGATAAACAAGAGTTTATTGCCGAAAGAGAAAATGATTCACCGGTTGTAAAGTCTATTATTAAAGTGTTGGGCGGCAGGGAGATGAAGTAAAGATTTTATTAAAAATCGGGACAAATGAAAATATAGTTTTGTTTTAGATTCGGCTTAATAGTAATAAATTTTGTAAAAATTTTAGAGTAATTTACATAAATTAATGTGAAATATAGTTGCAATTTTTGCCGATAATTTGAAATTAGTATTTGTTTTACAATAATATACTGTATAAAAACGGAAAACTTTAGATTACAAAACTAAAAGAATTCCTTCTTTTTATACATTTTATCCTTAATACTTTTTAAGTTACATCGGATATGAGATATCTGTTTAATAAAAATTTAATTTATTTAAAATAAAATTTTTTAAGGAAAAGCTTATGGGAATGTTTGATAATATGGCTAAAACAATGCTGCAAGGGTTTATAAACTCCCAAATATCGGAAGATATCGGCATTGTTCAATTAACTAAGTTTGATAAATCAAATAGATATTTAGAGGGTAATTTAAATTTACGAGGAGAAGAAAAACCGGTTAGTTTTAATTTTAATTATGATATTTCTATATCGCAAGAAGGGGAATATTACTTTAAAATCAAAAACTTTTTTGCCGATCGAATATGGATAAATAATGCGGTTAGAATTTATCAAAAAAAGGAAGGACAAAAGTTGCCGAGTAGTGCAGGTGCATTAGTAAATATGTTATTATAAAATATAATTCAAAAAAGGGGAATAATTATAAAAAATATTCCCCTTTTTGTTTTTGTGAAAATTAAAATTTCTGATATCCGAAAGATTCTACATAAGTTTTATCAAGTTCTTTATAAAAGCTGCTAGTAAACATAGAGCCAAAAACTCCGTATCCACCGCTAATATTAGAATAAATATTTGCATCGGAACGAATTGAGTAAGCGTCCAAGTATCCGTTTGTAGCTGAATAGTAGTTGGTTAATGGAAGGTCTAACTCAACAATATCAAAATATAAACCTAATAAAGTGTAATCTGATTTATTTGGATTTCCTTCAGATAATTTTGTCATTGCATAATCTACTGCATCAAAATTGTAGCTTACACTATTTGATTTCATGTATTCCGTATAATATGGCTCTTTTGCCCCGTTTCTATCAATCATTGAAGTAGGTACTACTATTGACTTGGTTACTTTTGTACCATTGATATTTTGTTGATATTTAATAAGCATTCTCGGAAATAATAAGTGCATCGGATTATTATTGTACCATGTTATTGTCCAACTATAAACAGGTATAACTTGATTAAGATTAGTTGTAAAGCCATGATTGTAGGGATAAGAAAATTCAAAATTTAAATATTTCGGGGAGCGAGTTTTTCCGGTTAATGTTTTTCCGTTTGAAAGTTTTGCAGAAACTATTAAAGAATCGTAAGATTGGACGCTTGCATAAGTTGAATAAAAATACTGCTGCCTACGATTTTGGTAATCTGTTGCAACCGAATCCAAAGTTAAAGTATTTAAATGATTGTCAATGGTTAAAGATACTAAAGCATCTTTAATTGTGGGATCAATAGTATTTAACATCGGATCAAATCCGTCCACGTCATACACTTTTGTAATTACTACTACCTGTTTAATAGCCGGTGCAGGAGGGGGAGCGTCATTTGCTTTTAAAAATGAATATAAAAATAGTGCTTCTTTTTTTTCGGTTTTTGGGCTAAAGTTTTCTTCACAGCCATAAATTGAAAATAAAATAATAGGTATAATTAAAGTCTTTATAATTAAGTTTTTCATAGTTCCACCTTTGCAAAAATTGAAGGTAAAATAGGGATCATATTTACCTTTTTACCGGTTTTGGTATCGAAGTAATAAATATTGTTTCTATTGTAAGCGTTAATTACACTTGCACCAATCTCTAATTTAAAATACTGCAAATCTATTTTTTTGTTGATACTTAAATCTAAACGGTGATATACCGGTAAACGTTGAGAATTTTTATCACCCCAAAAAATTATCGGTAAAAAACTAATATCTGTTCCTGAGTTGAAAGGATCTATTTGAAGTTGATCATAATATCCGGCAATAGGTGTAAAAGGCATTCCGGTTTTAAAAGCCCAGTTAGCATTTGCAACCCAACCACTTCCCAAATCCATACTTAATAATACGGACAAGTTATGTCTTGTATCATACCTCGGAAAATATTTTTTATTGTTCAATGTTTTGTAAGCCCAGCTTAATGCGTATGATGTTTTAAAAAATACACCGCTATATTGAATTGAGAAATTGGATTCCAATCCGTATGCTTCGCCTGTAACATTCACATAGTCGTTTTGTGTGGAAAGAGTTTTTTTAGAATTGATTTCTGCTAAGTTTACCAAGTCCTTATAATAACCTTCTACTTCAAATTTTGTGTTCTCAAAAGGTGTAACTTCAAAGCCTAATATAAAGTGAGTTGCTTCGGGAGCTGCTAAGTAATCCGGAATAATTACCCATGGTTCAAAAACTGAAATTAATTCACTCTCATCGGTTATAGTTGTCAATTCTTGAGAATATCTTCCAATTACTCCTTTAATGGAAAAACCGGGAGTTAATATCCAAGTTCCGCTAATTCTGGGTTCAAATAAAAACGGACGTTTTTTTGTAATTCCGACAAGTTTACTTCTTAAACCTAAATCTAATCCGACATTTTCCCATCTGTAAAATCTATAATTTAAGTAAAAACTTAAATCCCAGCCGGTATCTTCGGAATTAATTTTATAACCGTTTAAGTTTTCCATGCTAAGTTCTGTTGAAATTACTTTATTTTGCACACCGAATTCAAGCTCGTCTTTAGCTTCGTACACATAAGTAAAATTCCAATCACTGCTAATATCAGTTAATTTGTTCTTACGTGGTTTAGATTTACTAAAGTTTGGATTCAATTCGGCATCAAATTGGCTGAAGTTAAATGTTATAACTGAAAACAAAGGACTTCCCCATACTTTATGCCAGTTAAATCCTATTATAGAGTTGTTTAATTTATAATCTTCAAGAGTCGGATCGTCATTATTTACTTCATCACCGCTAAAAAAACCATGAATAACAAACTTGCTATTATTATCTAATATGGAACTATTGTAATTTGTTTTAAATGATATGTCATAAAAATCGAATGGTACTTCTTTATCATTTAAATATTTTTTTAACATTTTAGGATAATAGCTTTTTCTTCCGGTAACTAAAAACGAACCGTTAGGAATTGGTCCTTCAAGGGCGAGTTTACCGCTTATTAGACTTGATTGAGCTGTTGCATGATACGAATTTTTATTACCGTCTCTGGTAACAATGTTTAATATAGAAGATAATCTACTTCCGTATTTAGGAGAAAAACCGCCTTTAAAAAATTCCATTACGTTAATTATTTCGGGATCGATAACGCTAAAAATTCCGAGTGCATGGAAGGGATTATAAATAGTACCGCCGTTAAGTAAAACCGCATTTTGATCGCTATTACCGCCGCGCACATAATATTTTGAAGTAACATCACCTGTTGAGTTTACACCGGCAGATGTTTGAATTACCCTAAATATATCAGCCTCAAAACCTGCCGGGTGCATATTAATCTCTTTAATAGATATCTTTTGCAAACCTAAATCCGGTTCGTTTTCTCTCGGTTTTTCGGCTATTACCGAAACTTCTTGCATTTGGATATTTGAAGGGACTAATCGTATATCTATTTGCGTTATTGAACCCTTTTTGCTTAAAAATCTAATTTCAGTAGTCTTATATCCCAAATACGAAACTTTTAATATTTTTTCACCCTCGCTTACTGCGGGTATATAATAATATCCTCGTGTATTTGAAGAAGCTCCGCTGTTAGTGCCTTTAATAATTAAATTTGCAAAGGCAATTGGTTCACCGCTTGTCGAATCCGTTACAAAACCACGAACACTTCCATATTTTTCTTGTGCGTTAATAGTTTGTGAAACAAACAAAATTAGAAAAACAAATAAGCAAACCAAGTCATTTTGATAAGAATAACGTTCCTTTTTTAACATATCACCTAATCATTATTTATAATAAAAAATACAAGATGTAAAATTAGATAACTAAATAATAATATCAAAGGATATAATTATGGGGCTAAAACGAAAATAGTACAAAGGAGATTAAATGAATTTGGAAGCAGGATTTTAATGAAATATAATGAGAATGCAGTTATCTTAATAATAAATATTGGGTTTTTGAACCGAGTCTTTCAGGATAAAACCGGGATTTACAGGAAATGGTTATAAGAGTATAGACTATTTAATAATTAGTAGTCGATTTTGGTGTTTTTGAACCAGGATTAACAGGATTAAAGGCAGATTAACAGGATTAACAAATTATTGTATAAAATAATAAAGTATGTTAATGAATGCTTTTTAGAAATCTAAACACTAAGTTTATATCCACAATGAATGATATTAAAAAAAATCTATATATGGTAAAAATTGGTTATCATAAATATACATTAAGTTATTTATTAGGTTTAAATTTAGCCAATTCCTTCAGGGATTGGCTTCAAGGAAGAATATTATTTAGTACCAGGATTAACAGGATTAACAAATTATTGTATAAAATAATAAAGTATGTTAATGAATGCTTTTTAGAAATCTAAACGCTAAGTTTATATCCACTATGAATGATATTAAAAAATCTATATATGGTAAAAATTGGTTATCATAAATATACATTAAGTTATTTATTAGGTTTAAATTTAGCCAATTCCTTCAGAGATTGGCTACAATGTAGAATATTATTTAGAACCAGGATTAACAGGATAAAAACTAGATTTACATGGCTGATACAAAAATATAGCAAATAATATGTAATAGAAGACGTATTTTGTAAAACAAAGTTAATACGAAAGTATAAAATTGACAGAGATAATAAAATTAAGAATTATTTTTAACGGAAATACTAGTGACTATTAAAATAAATCAATGAATTATTAGTAATTTTGATAGAAAAGCGAAAATTAAGGTGTATAACTGAAATAATGAGTTGTGCATTTCATTATTCCCCGCAAAAAATGAAGAAAAACGTGATTTTTAAAGAAAAAAACAAAAAAATAAAACTTTTTTGAAAAAAGTACTTGCTTTCTGGAAAAAATAGTATTAATTTTGAGTCTGTCATTTTTTAAGACATGTTCATTAAATACTGAAATTAAGAAACGCAGATAAGACCTACAAGTTTTATATAGATGTTCTTTGAAAAAGTGAGTGACTAAAGGAAAGCCTTTAGGAAAATAAAGACGAGGTAAGAAAAATACGCAAGCTTTTGAAAAAACAATTCAAAGTTGTAAAGAAGATATTTTGAATAAATATAAAAAATACAACGGAGAGTTTGATCCTGGCTCAGGACGAACGCTGGCGGCGTGCTTAACACATGCAAGTCAAGGGAAAGAGTTCAGCAATGGACTCGGACACTGGCGCACGGGTGAGTAAAATATAAGTAATCTACCTACGGGATTGGAATAACGTCGAGAAATTGGCGCTAATACCGAATAATGCAGCGGCACCACAAGGTGATGTTGTTAAAGTTGCTGCAAGGCAGCGCCTGTAGATGAGCTTGTAACTGATTAGCTAGTTGGCGGGATAACAGCCCACCAAGGCGACGATCAGTAGCTGGTCTGAGAGGATGATCAGCCACACTGGAACTGAGACACGGTCCAGACTCCTACGGGAGGCAGCAGTGAGGAATATTGGGCAATGCCCGCAAGGGTGACCCAGCAACGCCGCGTGAATGATGAAGGTCGTAAGATCGTAAAGTTCTTTTGGAGAAGACGAAAGGTAGATATAGGAAATGATATTTATTTGACTGTATTCTCAGAAAAAGCCCCGGCTAACTACGTGCCAGCAGCCGCGGTAATACGTAGGGGGCAAGCGTTGTCCGGATTTACTGGGTGTAAAGGGCGCGTAGGCGGACTATTAAGTCAGAGGTGAAATCCTGCAGCTTAACTGCAGAACTGCCTTTGATACTGATGGTCTTGAGTTCGAAAGAGAGAGATGGAATTCCGGGTGTAGTAGTGAAATACGTAGATATCCGGAGGAACACCGGAGGCGAAGGCGATCTCTTGGTTCGATACTGACGCTGAGGCGCGAAAGCGTGGGGATCAAACAGGATTAGATACCCTGGTAGTCCACGCTGTAAACGATGAATACTAGGTGTTGGGAGATACTCTCAGTGCCGCAGCAAACGCATTAAGTATTCCACCTGGGGAGTACGATCGCAAGGTTGAAACTCAAAGGAATTGACGGGGGCCCGCACAAGCAGTGGAGCATGTGGTTTAATTCGATGCAACGCGAAG
>JAEXOD010000155.1 GCA_023447335.1 Bacteroidota bacterium | reverse complement strand
TGCAATAAAGGCGTACCTCCCACTGCATTAGATTCTTTGTTGCTATCGGAAATATTGCAAGAGTAAAATAAAATTGTAATTAGTATTAAAAATATAAACTTCTTCATTTAAAAACTCATTTGTAGTTCTACAACCGCGCGTGATTCTTTGGTTGAATAGTCATCATTAAATTGATTTTTTGTTAGTCTTAAATCACCGTTAACTCTGAATTTAACTTTTTTATGGAAATAAATATTCATGCCTATTAAAGATTGAATAATATGATTTTCGGATATTTTGTTATCCGGGACAAAATAACTAACTAATAAAACGGGTTCTAAGGCTTTTACAACCTCTCCGTCAAAAATAATACTATAAGAAGTTAAAAATTTTCCGCCTAACGAATAAACTTTTCCATCTTCACCGCGTAATGTTCTTAAAGATCCTTCCAGCGGATCTTGAACATAGAAAACTTCTGCGGCTGTGTAAAAACCTGATTTGTCTAACTCAACTCCTGCACCAAAACCTTGAGTTGTAATTTTATTATCCCCTCCTTTTTGCTGCACTTGATAATTTACCGAGTAATTTAACCATTCCGTATGATAAATAAATTTTGCAATTGCTCCTTTATATAAATTGTTGTTATGAAACAAAGACAAATAGTAAGAGTAAGGGAAATTTTCACGTTTTTCGTTATACTTATAATAAGCCATTAAACTTACTGCACGTCCTCCGTATCCCATTTCAGATAAATTTTCGTGTACGTTGCTTCTATCAACTGTATATAATTCTTCTTCGTTTACCATTTGTTCATTGCCAAACGGTTTTTTTAAATGTCCGAATTTAATTTTAAAATAATCCCAATAATCAAATTTTACGGTTACTTCTCGTAATTTAAAACTATTATCTATTGAATTTCCTCGTAAATCAAGTTGTCCTTCAATCTTCTTATTATATTTAATATCTGCTTGAATTTTCCCTTCGTAATAACTTTCTTGATTGTATCCGTTCAAGATATTCCGATTATAAAATCGATACCCAACAGATCCATATCCCGAAAATTTAATTTCTTGCGCATAATTTTCTGATAAAAAGCTGAATATTGTAAAAAATAATATAAAGTTTACATAAAAATTATTAAATTTCATTATTAAACTCCGTTAATCGGTATTTTAAATTTTATAATTAAACAAGTTAATAAATATAAAAAATTATTAATTTAAAAGGACAATTTTTGGCAAGCAGTATTAAATTTTTGTTTTATACTTTTTGTTTTTTTTCTATAGCTTTGTCTGCTCAAAGTAATGATCCGATTTTAAATAAATCTACTTCAGGATTGAATAATTTTTTGTATGGAAAAGGTTATAATTATAGATTAAATTCAGATTTAAATGTTTTAAGTATCTCTAAAGATTCACTATCTTATGTTAAAACATTAAATTTTAACAACAATAATTCTTTATTTATTTATAAAAGTAATATTAGCGGTAATTTTTATAAATTTATTCCTTTTACTAAAGCATTAAACGAAATTACTCCAAAGCTATTATATAAAACAATAACCGAAAAAACTAAAGAAGGACTTATTAACGGAATTAATGTATATTCTGCCGTTATTTGTAATTCTTTATTAAAGAATTTTTATCCATATTTATCTGAGCTTTCACTTTCAAAAATTTCCACAATTCAAACTGACGGATTCACCGAACAGTTGTTTGGCTATTTTGGATTATATAATAAATCTGATGATATTTACTTAAAAGATACTTTAAATACAAACGGTCTTATTTATTTATTAAACAATAATCCTTCCGTAAAAATTAATTTTGAAGAAATTTTAAAATTTAGATTAATTGATATTATAATCGGTAATACCAATGTGCACCCCAATAATTATTGGTTTATTATTTCTAATAATTCTGTTACTCCCTTAGTTTTTCCAAAACAAAGTGCTTTTCCATTATTCGGAGGAGTTTTTTATATCGGAAGTCGTTTACTTGTACCTAGTTTTATTAGTTTCGGTGAAAACTATAAAAGTCCAGAAGCAATTACTTGGAAAAGTAGATACTTTGATAGACGTTTCTTGACAAATCTTAATTGGAGCGTTTGGGAAAAAGTTATAAACGAGATAAAGATCGGTTTAAGCGACTCGTTAATAAAAGCAACTGTACTTAATCCAAACATTCAACTAGATAACGAAACGAAACTGTTTTTAGTAAACAGTATTATTAATAGAAAAGACGAGTTATACAATTTCGGATATTCTTATTATAAACACCTTAATAAATATGCCGAGATTTACTGCACTTCACAAAACGATAGCATTTTAATAAACCGAAACACAAACGAAACCACACAAGTTGTTATAAAAGCACGCAATAAATATGGATATCATAAATTCTTTGAAAGAGTTTTTGATAACAATGTTACTTCAGAAATTAGAGTGTTTTTAGGACAAGGAGATGATGTTTGTTTAATTGACGGTGATGTGAGCAGCTCGCCTATTATTAAAGTTAACGGTGAAGATGGCAAAGATACTTTAATTGATAAATCTTTTGTAGACGGATACTTATTTTCATTTTTACCGATAAAACAAAGTGATTATAATACGTATTTTTTTGATGAAGATTCTGATACAGAAATAATTGAAGGAGACGGAACAGTAAGTAATTATGAGTTTTTTAAAGATTATATTACTTATAACGAAAAATATGATACCGAATTAAAAGATTACGGTCATAATTGGTCATTTTATCCTATTTTAGCAATGAATACCGATGAAGGGCTAATTACCGGAGGCGGACCCGAATTAACCAAGTACAACTACGGATTACTTCCTTATGCTTACTTTATGCGTTTAACCGGTTCATATGCTACTCAACCTAAAAGTTATAAAATTTCATTTTTTGGCGATTTTAAAGATGTAATGCTAAATAGCTCTTTGTTAATAAATATTACTAAAGCCGAACTTAGCTTCGATAGATATTTCGGTTATGGCAATGAAACAGAATATAGCTACAATAAAGATAAATCCGATTATTACAAATCAGTTTATGAACTTTTTACTCTTTCTTTGGGCATTAAACGAAATTTATCAAATTATTTGTCATTTAAATTCACCATTCTATATGACTATGGTGATTTTTCTCTTAATACCGAAAAATTATTGGATGATTTTAAGTTTGGGAAATACGGAATTGGTTCGTTATGGTTAATGGGAGGCGAATTTTGTTTAGATTATGATAGCAGAGATAATATAGATAATACTTATAAGGGATTGTTTGCACAAATTAAAGCTACCCACTACCCAAAAGTTTTCAAAAACCTTGAATTTCCTTTTTCAAGATTAGATTTTGATTTTAGAATATTTAATAGAATTAACGGAAAATTTAATACCGTTATTGCAAATAGAATTGGCGGTTCACTATTAATCGGGAAATATCCTTTTTTAAAAGGAGCATTTATCGGCGGAAATGAGAGTCTTAGAGGTTACAATAAAAATCGATTTGCAGGGGATGCATCTGTTTTTTTTCAAAACGAACTTCGCACTCAACTTACAGATTTAGATATTTTTGTTAAAAGTAAATTGGGCGTGCTTATTTTTAGCGATATCGGCAGAGTATTTATTAGCAACAAAAACTCAAAGAAATGGCATCCAACCGCAGGAATCGGAACATGGGTTGATTTTAGCGATCGATTATTCACTGTTGTGGCGAATTTAGCTTTTAGTAATGAAAAACCGGAACTATTTTTGGGAACTAACTTTAATTTTTAATATGAAAAAGTTTATTATATTTATTTTTATTAGCGGAATTATTTTTGGACAAGATTTTTCGGATACTTCAAAATTTAAATTGGTTGTTCCGGCAAAAGAGTATAAAGCCGGTTTTTTATATAAACTTTTATTCGGAGAACATTGGCGTGACTTATGGACTGCTCCCGTTTATGCCGAAATTTTAAATTTAGATACTTTCGGCGGCGGTATTACTCCCATTGAAAAAGGAGGCGGCTTTCAAACCAAATCATTGCGTTTTATTGCTAAAGACGGTAATATTTATAAATTCAGAAGCATTAGAAAAGACCCGACTAAAGTTTTACCGGAAGAATTACAAGAAACAGTTGTTGCCGATCTACTTTTCGATCAAATTAGCTCTTCAAATCCTTTTGCCGGTTTAACTGTCGTTCCTATTTTAAATGCTCTAAAAATTCCTCAGGCAGCTCCCAAAATTGTTTGGTTACCCGATACCGAGAAACTTGGTGAGTTTAGAGAAGAATTTAAAAACATGCTCGGTTTAATCGAAATTCATCCCAATGAAAACGAGAAAGACACATCTTTATTTTTAGGTGCAGATAAAATTCTTTCTACTTATAAACTTTTGGATAGATTGGAAGAAAAACGAGATGAGAGAGTTGACTCGAAAGCATATTTAACAGCTCGATTAATTGATGCATTTTTAGGTGATTGGGATAGACACACAGACCAATGGAGATGGGCAAGAATTAATAAAAACGATTTAAAGCTTTGGCTTCCAATACCGCGAGATAGGGATCAGGTTTTTGCGTTATTTGACGGGTTATTTCCAAATATTGCCGCAATGTATGTAAAACAGCTTAATAGTTTTGGCAGCTCGTTCCCAAATCCCGAATATTTAGCTTGGAGCGGCAGAGCATTAGACGATCGGTTTTTACCCGAGCTAAACAAAAATGATTGGGATAGTACTACTATTTTTGTTGTAAATACTTTAACCGACTCATTAATTGAGTATTCCGTTTCGCTTTTACCTAAGAGCAATTTTGAATTAGCCGGAACACGATTAATTAAAGAGCTAAAAAACAGACGCGACAAACTTACCGAAGACTCCTCAAGTTATTTTGATTTTATACACAAAACTGTGTCAATCAACGCTTATAAAAAAGATGATTTAGCTATTATTAACAGAATTGACGATAATATTACAAATGTTTCTATTTTTAACAAAAAGAAAGATAAGATTGAATGTTTTTATAATGTTAATTTTGATAATAATATTACATCCGAAATTAGATTAAACATGCTTTCCGGAGATGATAAAGTTATTATAAAAGGAAATGCCGACACCTCCCCTTTGGTTAGAATTATAGGAGGCGAAGGAGATGACAGCTTAATTGATTCCTCTATTGTAAATGGTTATTTTTTATGTGTTACTCCTTTTAGCAATGCGGAAAATAAAACTATTTTTTACGATAGCGATGATAAAACTAAATTTATTAAAGGTAGAAGCACCAAAGTTGATAAATCTTACTATCCGCTGCCGACAACCGATGAGGAACGTTTTGAACCCGGAGATCCTCAAAAAGGATTTGATGTTTTTTATTATCCTTATGCCGAATACAACAGAACTAACGGGGTAATTTTAGGAATTAATCCTGAATATATTAAATATAACTTTAGGATGTACCCTTATGAATATAAAATTTCAGGATTTGCTGCATATGCTAGCATTCCCAAAACTTATCATTTAGGGCTGTACGGAAAATTTTATAATATTATAAAATCATTACCCATCACATTTAGTTTGTTCAGAACAAAATTGTTACTAACTAATTATTATGGTTACGGAAATTTAACTAGTTTTGATAGAGAACTTGACGAACACGAATTTTACAAAACAAATCAGGAAGTTACTAAACTGAGCTTTGGTTTTGAAAAAGATTTAACAGAAAAGATTCAATTAACCTTTAATACCGAGTTTAGAATATTAGAAACAAATATTTACAACAATTTAACAATTTCAACTTTGCCTAATAACAAACTTGGTTTAGGTAAATTTAAATCCCTTTCCGGTGAATTCGGTTTAACACTCGATTATAGAGATAGTAAAACATATCCTACAAAAGGAACATATTTATTTATATTATACAAAGCTTTTCCGAAATTTTATGAGAACAAAAATTTTTACCAAAAGATTAAGGCTGACGGAAGAACTTACTTAAGTTTAGGATTTTTAAATAATTCTGTTTTAGCCTTACGGTTTGGCGGAGAGAAAAATTTTGGAACTTATCCGTTTTTTGACGCAAGTTATTTAGGCGGGAAAGAAAACTTAAGGGCTTATGTTTTGGAAAGGTTTTCCGGAGATGCTTCTTTGTTTTTTCAATCTGATTTAAGGTTACCTTTAACCGGCTTAAAAATTATTGTTAACGGAAAGTTAGGTATTTTAGCTTTTGCCGAAACGGGCAAAGTTTTTACAAACAATTTTGATAATAGATGGCATCCCTCTTTTGGAAGCGGTATCTGGTTTTCTGCAATTAAAAATACTTTTAACATTGTTTATACGTTAGGCTTTTCTGATGAACTGATAAGCCATTATGTGCAAACAAAATTTGGGTTTTAGAGAACAATTTTAATGTGAGTATTTAATAAAGAATTAAAATTCAATATTTTTGGTAACTAAACAATTCATTAACGCAAGGTATCATTAATACTTTTATTATTATCAAAGTTTTCCAGTTAAAATTTGTAACTTATTGTAATATAATAAGTTATTTTTTAAAGTTGCGGAAATTAACACCACAATTTTAATATTCTCTATTAGCTAATTTTGTTTTTCCTTATTTAAAATACAAAAGCCTTGTCCCGAGATATCGGGGCAAGGCTTTACAGGTGTGCACCTTGGGGGACTCGAACCCCCGACCTGTTGATTAAGAGTCAAATGCTCTACCAACTGAGCTAAAGGTGCACTGCAAATATAATACTATTTTTTTTATCGGCAAAAGTAATTTTTTATTTTTATATTATGGTTTGTAATTTTTTGAGTGTTTACATTATGAAGTATTTTATTAGTTTTTTTACTGTTTTGCTTGTTTTAATTTTGGTTACATCATGTAAACCGTCCAATAATAATTCCCAATCAAACAAAAATATTGTATTAATTGATGATCTAAATAATAAAATTATTCTTAAAAATAAGCCTCAAAGAATTATAACTTTAGCACCAAGTTTAACCGAGATGATTTATGAACTTGGTTTAGGCAATAAACTTATCGGCAACACTACTTATTGCGATTACCCCGAAGCAGCTAAAAAAGTTACTAAAGTAGGTGATTTATTAAATGTTGATGCCGAAAAAATTTTAATGCTTAAGCCCGATTTAGTATTTGTTACAATTGAGGGCAACACTCAAGAAAGTTATAAAAAACTAAAAGATTTAGGTATTAAAGTTTTTGTTTCTAATCCAAGAAATTATGAAGGTATAAAAAAAACATTTAGAGATTTATCCAAAATTTTTGATGTTACAAAAAAAGCCGATTCTATTATTTCTAACTGGGATAATAGAATTAATAAACTTGTGAAAGAACAAGTTATGGACACTACTAAATATATTATGTTTATGATAGAACTTAAGCCGTTAATTGTTGCCGGCAGTAAAACTTTTTTGAATGAATATATAAGGCTTGCGGGTTATAGAAATATTGTGTTCGATAGCAAAGTTAACTACCCTATTCTTAATAGAGAAGAAGTATTGAAAAGAAATCCGTCTTACATTATTTATTCTTACGAGGATAAAGAAATAGAAACTAAAATAGCGGAATTATATCCGGAATGGAAACGAACGGACGCACTAAAATATAACGGAGTAATTACAATTAATCCGAATATCTATTTCCGTCCGGGTGTACGATTTGTTGATGCTGCAGAGGAATTGGTTAAAAATCTTCGTCTTCGTAAGGCAAATCTTCGGGATTAGATGCAATAAATAACTTAGAGCACTCTTCACCGTTAAACTTACCGGTTTTCTTACAATTTTCGAAATTTTCTTTTACTTTTTCTACGTCTTTAGCATTTTCCGTTATGGAAAAATCATCTAAAGTATCACCACATTCAGTACAAAATTTAGCTTTGTAAAAATTTTCTTCTTCGTTAATCATTAATTTCTTCTTCTTCATAGCTTTTTACTTCCGGCTCCCAGTCTAAACCTTCACACGGAAGATCATATTTGCTGGGGTGTTTGTCATACTTTAAACAAAGCACTGCAGATTTATCAAAATTTTTACAGCTACTGCATAAAGTATGTTCTATTATTTCTTTGTTTTTTTGTAAAAATAATTGGTACTGTATAACTGCCGGGTGTATTACTACTCCGTATATTGATATAATACCTAAAATCCACCAAGTATTATAGTCAAAAACTCGATACTCAAGCAGGAGCCATAAGACAGGAATCAATATTCCGATTCTTATAATAGTCCAATATACAATTGCACCCATATTTTCACTTTTAAAAGAATATCTTTAAATGATATTCTGATTGTTTTAGGCGTAACAAATAAATAATATTATTAGTTCACAAAATAAAAAAAGCTTCTCTAATTACAAAATAAGTAATTAAAGAAGCTTGAGTTAATTATCTTTTATTTACACATGTAAAGTATCTTCGCCTGCTTTCCAATTACAAGGTGTTAATTCATTTGTTTGCAATGCTTTTAACACTCTTAAAATTTCATCTACATTTCTGCCTACCGATAGATCGTTAACTGTTACAAATCTAATTACTCCGTCAGGATCTGCAATAAAAGTTGCACGATAGGCTACTTTTTCGTCTGCTTCCAATATTCCCAAATCTTCAGCCAACGATTTTGATGTATCAGCCAATAACGGAAATTTTAAATTGTTTAAATCTTTATGATCTTTTCTCCATGCTAAATGCACAAATTCGGAATCGGTAGAAGCACCTACTAAGTATGCATTACTTTCTGCAAATTTTTCGTACTGATTATTAAATTCAGCTATTTCTGTCGGGCATACGAATGTAAAATCCTTCGGATACCAGAACATAACCAACCATTTTCCGTCTTTTTGATAATCTTCGTTGCTAATTACTGCAAATTCTTTACCGTATTCTGTTGATACAACTGCTTTTTTGTTAAATACTGGAAATTTTTTTCCGACTGATAACATAATTCACCTTAGTTTAATTTATTGTTTATTAATTAAACTCGATGAAACTATAAATAGTTCAATAAAAGACACGCTATCCCGTTATATTTTGTTTTTTTTGACTTTTATTATTACCCTATATTTAGTATAATTACTTTTTGATTTTATGATAACGGAGATATTATGAAAAAGGTTTTGATTTTATTGTTTTTATTTAACGCAGTTTTATTTGCTCAATTAAATCCGTTGGATATATATTCCAAAATTACTACTAAAGAAGCCCGAAAAGAATTTACCGAAAACCAAATTAAATTAATTGAAAACACATTTAACTCTATTCCGGATTCTATTGATTACGAAAAGTTTTCAAGTGCTTTTTGGGCTATGGAACTTATTAATTACAAAACTGATAACATAAAAGAAAAACTTGATAAAATTTTAGAAAACTATTCCAATTATCCTATTAGCTTTAAACGTTCTCTTTTGCAAATAATTTATTCAATGTATCCGTTACAATATTTTAAACCTTTAAGTAATATTCTTTTTACCGAAACCAACGATAAACTTTTTGCAATGTGTGCAAATTATTTGATTAGAATGGGATATGACAAAATTGAATTAAAAAAGACTATGGTTAATAATTTTCCCAAATATAATGAAAGCCCAATTTTATTTATGCTTTCTTATAACCTTGAAGAACCTGCATTAGTAAAACCTTCAATTAAAGATTTGATTAAACATAATATTAAAACAAATTACCCTATTATTTACAGTTTTCAACGTAAGAACAGAGATTACCAAGGAATTGCAGTTATAAAAATGGTTAACGGTAAGTTATTAAAGAAATCAAACAATGTTCCTTTTTACATTAAACAACTTGCACGTGCCGTAACAAATTTACCCGGTTATATAACAAACGGCAATACACCACAAGGAATTTTTTCAATTCAAAAGTTTGGTAATTCAACTAACAAGTTTATCGGTCCTACACCAACTATTGAATTAGTTTTACCTTACGAGGTTTCCCCTATTTTATATTTTAACGATTCGCTATTAACAAATAACGAATGGACTTATGACATGTACAAAAACATGTTGCCTGTTTCTTGGCAAAATTACACTCCTATTTTCGAGGCTTATTACGCAGGCAAAGCAGGCAGAAATGAAATAATATCACACGGAACAACCGTTGACCCTACTTATTATAAAAATGCTCCTTTCTTTCCTAATACCCCGACCTACGGATGTTTATGTGCTTCCGAAGTTTGGAATCCTACAACTGGACAGCTTATTCAAAGCGACCAGCTTGAATTAGACAACGCTATTATTAACTACGGATTTCCAAAAGGTTTTTTAATGGTTGTTGAACTAGACGACCAAGAAAAAGACGTTACTCTTGAAGAAGTGGTTAAATTATTTGAAGAAAACTAATGTTTAGCGTTAAACACTAAGTGTTGAATGTTAAATAAAACTACCTAAATCAAGGTTAAAAGTTAAGTGTTTAGTGTTAAATAGTTTTTATTTGTCTAGAACAGACTTTTTAATAAATAATTACCCCTTATTATGATTTTCTTTAGTATTTAACCCTAATAATTTAACACTATTCAGAGCCATAGGCTGCGACATAGATTAATTATTTTTGCCGAAATTTACAAGATATTTCAATCCCCGTTTTGGGGTTAGGCACTTTATCACTGTTCCACCGTTTCACTTTATCACTTTTTTAGAACCAGGATTAATAGGATTTTAACGGATTTTCAGGATGAAAACAAATAGCAATATTAAATTCGCAGAAAATTCCCGTAGGGAATTATTAATAATAGAAATATCAAACGTAAACAATAAAACTCCGTAGGAGTGAATCAAAAAGACTAATTCACTCGCAAGCGAGTTTAATTTATTTTTTTTAATCTGTTTTTCTACTATTAATTCATTCCTACGGAATTTAGCTTAAGAATTTAGTTTATCCTCCTAAATCCTTCTTTCATCCTGCAAATCCTGGTTCTTAAGATTATAAACTTGATGCCGTAAACTAGTCACAAATTACTAGTCACGCGTCACTAAAAACCAATCCTCGTTTTAATGGAAGATGTAAAAGAACGGACGAGAAGGTATCAAGGTAAACCTTTATGGCGACAAGTTTCAATCCTTGTTTTAATGGAAGATGTAAAAGAACAAGTTAAAACATATGATGAATGGATTGATTGGTTAGAGTTTCAATCCTTGTTTTAATGGAAGATGTAAAAGAACATGATTATTTGGAAAAAATAAGTTTTAACGATATAAGGAGTTTCAATCCTTGTTTTAATGGAAGATGTAAAAGAACTTAGGCATAAGAGTAGGCCAATTCGAATTTCTGATATGTTTCAATCCTTGTTTTAATGGAAGATGTAAAAGAACGATCATGACAAAAAGCATCGACCTAGAAAGCATTATGTTTCAATCCTTGTTTTAATGGAAGATGTAAAAGAACACTTAGAAGACGCCGGTTTCGATGAAGAATCGTTTGAGTTTCAATCCTTGTTTTAATGGAAGATGTAAAAGAACCTCCCCGAAACAAATAAACAACATGAAATTTTATGTTGAGTTTCAATCCTTGTTTTAATGGAAGATGTAAAAGAACTCATTGGTTATTTCAAACGGCAAGCTTTCAGCAAAAAAGTTTCAATCCTTGTTTTAATGGAAGATGTAAAAG
>JAEXOD010000138.1 GCA_023447335.1 Bacteroidota bacterium | reverse complement strand
GAATTATTCGCTCAAACTCCCCTAGCTCGTTCACGCTTTTATACCCCGGGAAATTTTTCGTTTAACGTTGACGGCGGAAGATGCGATGTTTGCTCCGGTGAGGGATACATAAAAGTTGAGATGCAATTTTTGGCAGATATCTACTTGGAATGCGATGAATGTAAAGGGACTAGATATAAAAAGGATATCCGTGAGGTTACATATAATAATAAAAATATTGTAGATGTCTTAAATATGACAGTTGATGAAGCTCTTGATTTCTTTTCAATTCTCCCCAAAATCAAGAAATATTTACAACCCTTGAGTGATGTGGGATTGGGATACATCAAATTAGGTCAACCTGCAAATACTCTTTCAGGAGGAGAAGCACAGCGAGTTAAATTAGCTTCGCACCTTAATAATGTTAATATTAAAAACCATCAATTATTTATTTTTGATGAGCCGACAACCGGATTACATTTTGATGATATAAAAAAATTATTAACCGCATTCAAAATGCTGTTGGAAAAAGGTCAATCGATATTGATAATAGAACACAATTTAGATGTAATTAAATGTGCCGAGTATATTATTGATATGGGTCCTGAAGGGGGTGAAAAAGGAGGCGAAGTTGTATTTACGGGAACAGTTGAAGAGTTACTTAAGCATCCGACATCTTATACAGGTAAATTTTTAAAGCAATACTTAGAAGGGAATTGAATTAATTATTTATTACATAATCGCATTCAATTTCAACGCTGTTTTTAAGCATGTTCCAAACGGGACAAAGAGAGTCTTCACTTATCTTAATTGCTTTTTCAACGTCCTCGTTTGATGTATTATCAGACTTTATTATAAAGTTAAGTTTAATATATTTAAATCCCGTCGGGTGTTCGGTTCTTCTCTCCCCTTTTGCATGAACCTTAAAATCGATAACATTTTTTTGCATTTTCTTTAAAATTAACAAGATTGAAGTGGCACTACAAGTACATAAACTTATCAGCAATAATTCTAACGAAGTATACCCCTGTCCGCTTCCGTAAGGTTCGGGATAATCTATTGTAACAGGTGAATTATTGCCGGCTATTCCTTCAAATTTAACTCTATTATCAATTCGATCAACATTTACTTCTAATACATTACTCATTATTCTAATCCTCCGACCAGTTTTTATTTATTAAAAATTTTTCATATTGTTTCATAATAGCAACATAAAATAAATCAGCCATTAACATATATCCTTGTTTTGTAAAATGAACTTTATCGGCTGTAGCCAGCCCGTTGCTAACCCAATTATTCATTTTCTCTTCTTTAGACATTATATCGTAAAAATTCCAACAGCAAATCTTTTCATCATCTGAAAGTTTAATAATAGCATTTTTTACGACGACTATATTATTGTTAATAGTCTTTCTTTTAATATAAGACTCTGCAGGAATTGTTATTATAACACTTGCGTCCGGATTGTTCTTTTTAATAATATCAACTAATTCTTTTGCGTTCTGATAAAAAGCAAGGGAATCAAAATTTGGGGCGAACGCATCGTTAGTACCCAAAGTGATAACAACCAAATCAGGATTAATTGATTCAAGACGATTTTTAAGAAGAAAAGAGGAAGAAAAATAAGGGAATGATTTTCCCACATTTCCGAAAATACTATAATATATACCACTTTTTTTAATGGGGACTAAACTTAACCAAGATGTATCGGTATCAATAAAAATTGAATCGGGAACAAATAAGGTATCCTTGGGAGCCGAAAACTCAAAACTCGAATCTTCAAAATCATCCCCCTTCCTTCGTCTCCTTTTAGTATATTTTTTTTTAACTTTTGGTTGTTCGGCATAAACTTCTCTACCCAAATTTCCAAAGTTTAATTGAAAATGATACTCAAGTCTATTTGGAAAAGAAAGCCCTGCTACATGAGAATCCCCGAAATGTAAGATAGAAATTTTCTTAATCTCATTATTTTCAAGCATATTAAGCTTTTCAAAATAACTTAATAGATATTTATCCCCGTTATAAATAGCATTAGCTGAATAATTAATAAAATTATAAGCAGAAGTGTCAACAATTTGTTCTTGTGCAAAAAGATTTAACGACACTACAAGAACAAAAATAAAAAAGAGACGCTTCATTTTCATTTAAAGTTTTTTTAATAACGAAAGAGTTAATTTTTTACTCAAAGCACTTGAACCGGAGTGATTAAAATGCGTATAATCTGGTGCCGCCATTTTTCCTGCTACCCATACCGGCATTGAATTTACCCCGCCCATAGCCTTAAATAAGTTCCAAAACGCTGCTCCGGTTTCTTTTGCGGCTAATTCTTGAGCTTCTATTAATTCAAATACATTTCTAATTGTAGAAAATCCGTTTATATCTTTTCTGCTTCTATCGGCAGCGCTTACAACCAGAATTGATGCATCGGGAAAAGCATTTTGCAAATGTCTGATTGTTTTTATTAATCCTTCTTTATACCAAGCGTAACCGTGTACGGATTCATCCAATACATTAGCTCCGTATTGTAAAATAATTAAATTATAATCAAAATAAGAATTAAAGGCTTGTAAAACATTTTTTGGAATTCTAGTTAAATTTAGTCCGCTATGTCCCCTAACAGCATAATTATCCACATAAATGCCACTTTCACTTTCAAAACTTATACCATAAAGCGCCATTCTGCCATAAAAGTTAATTTTAATTTTATTACTATTAATATTATGAATTTCTGTCATACCAACTGATAGATTTTTGCCGAGATTCAATTTATTGGTAACATTATTAGCAGTGTATGTAATATAAGCAGTATCTGTATATGAAGTAAAGAATAATTTGGCATTAACAAATGATTTTCCGGAATATTCAACCCAATATTCTTGTTTTTTTAATGTAGAATCATAAACAACAGAAGTATCTGTTAAGTATACATACCCATTTATACCGTAATTGTATCCTTTGGGTTTTTTATGAATTACCGAATAATTTAAAAAATTATCGCTAAATTTAATATCAATAGTAGCCCAAGCACCGGCATTGTTATCTGTAATAGGAACAAAACCGATTCCGTTTCCTCCGAATTTCTTCTGCATGTAAGAGCGAAGATCTTTTGAAAACAAATCACCTTCTATCATCGAATCACCGAAATAAGCGATTCTAATATTATTCCCCTTTGAATATTCACGGAGTTTTGAATAGAATTTGCTCAGTCCGCCTTCGTTATTTTCTTCAATTGGTTCGGTAATTACATTAACCAAATCATCAAGATTTAAGTTTACCGCTCCATTAGATTTACCGGAATCAATTTCGGAAGAAAAAGTATAATTTAAATCATCCTCATTTTCTCTTAAATCAGAAAACAAATCAACCGGCTTTAATTGTATTCCTAACAGAGTAAAATCTTGCGGAATTAAGCTAATAATTAATAAAAATATAAAAACTAATGTTACTAAAACAAAAACAGGAGTAATATGATTATTGCGAAACATTTAAAATTAACCCAAATAAAAAAAACTAATATGTAAATTTACATATTTTTTAGTTTCGGATTAAGTCAAAATAAGTTAAATTTACAAAAAATTTATAAGTTATTTATATAATCGGAAATGAAGTGAATAAATTATTTTTTGTATTGTTTGTGTTAAATGTTTTTTATGTTAAGATAACTTTTAGTCAAGAAAAAGAGTGTTATGCCAAAAAAACTGCTTCTGAAATTAAAATAGACGGTAAACTTACTGAAGAAGCTTGGCAAAATGCCGATATAATTGATGACTTTTTAGAACAAGATCCTAAAATTGGGGCAACTCCACGATTTAAAACCGAAGTAAGAATACTATACGATAATGAAAATCTATATTTCGGCATATCTTGTTATGATAACGAACCCGAGAATATTTTATTTAGAGAAATGAAATGGGACGGATATCTGAGCAAAGATGACTATTTTAGGATAATGTTAGATACTTATAACGATAATAGGAACGCATATTGGTTCGCTATTAATCCACTAGGTGCTCAAAATGATGCTCTGATATCCGGTTTAGATATGAGCGGTTTTAACGAAGATTGGGACGGAGTATGGGAAGTAAAAACTGATATTAACGAAAATGGCTGGTTTATTGAAGTTAGATACCCCTTTTCAACATTTCGTTTTCTTGATAAAGAAGAGCAGGTTTGGGGGGTAAATTTTGAACGCGGCGTTAAACGTTTTGATGAATCTTATTTATGGACTTCTGTAGGCGAGAATAAAGGGTTATTCAAAATTGCCGAAGCCGGTGATTTAAAGGGAATTTCCGGAATAAAAAGAGGAGATCCAATTTATATTATACCTTATATTTCCGCCGGAGCACAAAATATAAATAATAAAAAAGATTATTTAAAAGATTTCGGAGTTGATGTAAAATACGGATTAACTGAAACATTATCTTTAGATCTTACCGTAAATACTGATTTTGCCCAAATTGAAGCCGATCGTGCCAAAATTAATTTAACTCGTTTCCCTTTATATTTTGCAGAAAAAAGAGATTTCTTTTTAGAGGGAGTTAATACTTTTAAATTTAATTTAGGCGGTTCTAATACAATATATTATAGCAGGAGAATGGGTATTAGCAACGGTAACGAGATTCCGATTATAGGAGGGGCAAAACTTGTCGGAAGAACAGGCAGATTTGAAATTGGGTTTTTAAATTTGCAGACCGCTAAAAAATATGATAATCCTACTACTAATTATACAGCTACACGT
>JAEXOD010000239.1 GCA_023447335.1 Bacteroidota bacterium | reverse complement strand
CTACATCTACTGATTTAAATTCAATTTCTCCGGACGGAAAATCTTTGATTTACTCTAAATCGAGTTTCATCTCCGATAAACGCCCGTATTCAAAGACTGATTATTATTTACTAAATTTAGAATCTTTAAAGTCAGATTCATTATTTACAATGTATTGGGGCGGAACCGCTACCTTTTCTCCTGACGGTAGAAAGATAGCAATTACGGGTGGTCCTACAGAATTTAATAATCTCGGATTAAATATTCCGAGCGGAATGATTGCCAACGATTATGACACACAATTATATATTTACGATTTAGAATTAAAAAAAGTTAGAGCTTGTTCTAAAGATTTCAATCCTAGTATCTCTTCATTCTTTTGGACTGATAATAATATAATTTATGTAAATACTACGGATAAAACAGAAGAACATCTTTATAAATATGATTTAAGCAAAAATTCTTATAGTCTAGTTAATCTTGATGTTTCTACAATTGCTACAATAGATTTTGATAAAAAAGGAACTGTTGCAGTTTACTACGGAGCCAAAGTAAATGTACCGGCTAAAGTGTTTGTTTACGATTTAGTAAACAATAAACAGACTAAGTTACTTGAACCTGAAGAGGATAAATACAAGTATATCGAATTAGGAAAAGTTGAGGATTTTTCATTTATCGCATCTAACGGGAAAACTATTGACGGATTTTTACATTACCCGGTAAATTTTGATCCTTCTAAAACTTATCCGTGTATTGTTTATTATTACGGAGGAACAACACCTGTAGAAAAAGAATTTGAAGGACGATATCCAAAAAATATTTGGGCAGCTAACGGGTATTTTGTTTATGTTCTTGAACCTAGCGGTTGTATTGGCTACGGACAAGAATTTAGCGCTTACCATGTTAATGACTGGGGAACGATTACCGCTAAAGAAATTATTGAAGGAACTAATGCTTTACTAAAACAGTATAAATCTATAAATCCGAAAAGTTTAGGCTGTATAGGAGCATCATATGGCGGGTTTATGACACTGAATTTAATAACTAAAACAGATATATTCAGTGCTGCAGTATCGCATGCAGGTATATCAGCTCTTTCAAGTTATTGGGGTAACGGATACTGGGGTTATACTTATAGTGCGGTTGCTACAGCAAATAGTTTTCCATGGAATAGAAAAGATATTTATGTTGATAACAGCTCTTTATTCAATGCTGATAAAATAAATACTCCTTTACTATTATTACATGGAAACTCTGATACAAATGTTCCGCCAGGTGAAAGTATGCAGATGTACACTGCCTTAAAACTTTTAGGAAAAGATGTTGAATTAATTGAGGTTGATTCTCAAGATCATCATATTTTAGATTATGATAAGCGTCTATTGTGGTCAAAAACAATATTAGCTTATTTTGATAAATATCTAAAAAATGATAGCTCTTGGTGGAAATATTTATACAAATAAACTTAGACAAATAATGAAATATTTTAATTTACTTGCTGTTTTACTATTAATATTAAACTTAGGTTGCTCTGATAAAAAGGAACTGAAAACTGACAAACCTAATATCATACATAATAACACTAATGTTTTTAAACTAAACGTTTCAGATTTAACTGAAAATATCGAAACTATTAAGCCCGGTCAAAACATTACTGAAATTTTATTAAAATACAATATAAAAGACTTGTACTCGTTAACTAATAAGATTAATAGTGTTTTTCCGGTAACAAAGTTTAATGCAGGACGTGATTATTATGTATATACTTCAAAAGATACATCTGAGCTTGTTAAGTATTTTGTGTATGAAATAAATAAAAAAGATTTTCTAGTAATTGATTTTAGCGATTCAGCAAAAATTTATGAAGACACGAAAGAAGTCACATATCGTGAACATGCAGTAACCGGAATTATAGACTATTCATTATTTACTACTATAAATAAATTAAATTTAAGTGATGAGTTGGCATTTAAACTATCAGAAATTTTTGGATGGCAAATCGATTTTTATGCTTTACAAGAGGGAGATTATTTCTCCGTAATTTTTGAAGAGGAATTTGTAGGCGATAAACTTGCTGATATAGGTTTAATTAAAGCTGCCTATTTTAGTCATAATAAAAAAGAATATTATGGTTTTTCTTTTGAAGTAGATGATAAAATTGAGTATTATGATAAAGACGGTAACAGTTTAAGAAGAGCATTTTTAAAAGCACCGTTAAAATTTTCAAGAATTAGTTCTAAATTTACAAACGCCAGACTACATCCGGTTTTAAAGATTTATCGACCCCATACCGGTATTGATTATGCTGCTCCGATAGGAACTCCTGTTCAATCTGTAGGAGACGGTGTAGTGGTTGAAGCCGCATACAAAGGCGGTGCAGGAAATTACGTTAGAATAAAACATCCCAATGATTATATGTCCGGTTATATGCACTTATCTAAGTACGGACCCGGGATAAGAAGCGGTGCACGTGTTAAACAAGGTGATGTTATTGGTTATGTAGGCAGTACCGGTTTATCTACTGGTCCACATTTAGATTTTAGATTTTGGAAAAATAATTCGCCACTAAATTATTTAACAATTGAATTCCCTTCATCTACGCCGATTGATAAAAAATATGAGAAGGAATTTACAAAACTTAAAGAAACTTTGGTTAAAAGATTAGAACTGTTAGATAAGCCGATTAGTTATACGGTTAAGTTATAAAGTATTTATTTTTGCGATAACTTTATCTTTTACATCTGCTAAAGATTGTTCACTCAACATATTGAAAGCTTCATCACGTATCTTACCCCAAGTATCATGAACTGGACATGGTTTTTCATGACTGCAACCGGGGAAACCTAAAACACATTGATTAAATACATTTAATCCGTCTAAAGATTTTACAATATCAATTAATTTAATATTATGTGGGTCTTTTGCCAAATAAAAGCCACCGTTGTGTCCTTTTTTTGATCCAATAATACCATCATTTGTTAATGTCTGCATAACTTTAGATACAAATTCTTTGGGAACTTTTAGAGTTTCTGCAACATATCCGGAATTAACTAATAAATCCTTATCTAATGTTGAAAGCAATAATACAGCCTGCAAACCCAATTCACATTTCTTAGAAAATATAACCGTCATTTTAATTTTTGTATGATAATGTTATAATAAATAAAAAAAGCTGCTCATTTTTGTTGAGCAGCTTAAAAATACAACTTAAAAAGTAATCTTTTGTTCTTTCTTAAGCGAATAATCAAGTACAAAGGCACTTGCAACAAACACTGAAGAATAAGTACCGATTATAATACCAAAGAACAAACAAAATGCAAATCCTATCAATACTTCACCGCCAAAAATCAATAATACAATAACACTTATTAAAGTTGTAAAACTGGTCATAATTGTACGACGTAAAGTTTTATTAATAGCATTATTCATATTATCTTGAATTTCTGCAGTTTTATGTATCTTAAAATTTTCTCTAATACGGTCAAAAATAATAACTGTATCGTTAATTGAATAACCTACTAAGGTTAAAAACGCAGCTACAATGCTAACCGATATTTCTAAATTTAACCCGGGTATAACATTATACAACAACGAGAATAAACCTAAAGTTATCACAACGTCATGAAATAAAGCCAATACAGCACCGATTGAGAATGTAAACTTAAATCGGAAACCTAAATAAACCATGATAACTAAAAGTGATAATGCAACAGCAATCAAAGCATCACGTTTTAATTCTCCACCAATTTTAGGACCGACTACTGTTTCTCTAACAATAGTAAAAGGATTGTTTTTTATATCTGCCTTAAAGTTTTCCTTAATCCAATCAGCAATACCTGCACGTACCGAAATTTGTCTGTTATCGGCATCTTCTGCAACTAAAGAAGCTTGAAAACCTTGTTCATTAAGTTTTTCATAAATCTCGGTAGCATAAGAAGCTGAATCAAATTCAATAACAACAGAATTTGAAGTTGTTTCTACAACTCTCTTATTGGTAGTCATTATTCCGTCAATTGCTTTTGTAATACTTTCGGTAACTTTAGGAAAAACTGATTTTGGAATTTCTTGCAAATCAGTTCTTAATAAAACCCCTGCATCACCACCAAAAGTTTTAATTTCGACATTACCAATACCTAATTTATTAAACTCATTTCTAATGTCATTAATTTGAATCGGTTTTTCAAATTGTAGTGCTATTTCCGTACCACCTTTGAAGTCGATTCCAAATTGTAATCCTCTAAAAATTATACTTATAACACTAAGTATAAATAAGGTAGCGGAAATACCATAAAATAATTTCCTTTTACCTAAAAAATCGATTTGTTTATCAAATATACTCATTTATCAATTATCTCCTATCTCTATGCAAATTTTAATTTCATGCCTTTTGCAGCCATAAACTCTAATACTACACGAGATATAACCAAAGCACTAAACAAAGTTGAACCGATACCAATCATAAGTGTTAACGCAAAACCCTGAATAGGACCGCTACCGAATTGATAGAGAATTATACCAGTAAAAAATGTAGTAATGTTAGAGTCGAAGATAGCCGAAAATGAATTTGAAAATCCGCTATCAATTGCGGCTTTAAATGTTTTACCGCTTCTCATCTCTTCACGCATACGTTCGTAAATAATTACGTTCGCATCAACTGCCATACCCATTGTAAGTACTATACCAGCAATACCGGGTAATGTTAACGTTGCTTGGAAACCTGCAAGTATACCTAATGTAAATAGAATTGTAAATAAAAGACCAAAATCTGCAACAATACCTAATCTTTTGTAATAAAGTATCATAAATACGGCTACCAATAAAAAGCCTAATAATGCAGAGTTAAACCCTTTGGAAATACTGTCTTGACCTAATGATGGTCCAACCGTACGTTCTTCGATTACATCTATAGGAGCAGGTAATGCACCGGCTTTAAGTACAATTTCTAATAATTTAGCTTCTTCTAAATCAGCCATACCGGAAATTTGTGAGCTGCCTGAAGGAATTTTCGATTTAATTTCAGGTGCTGAATAAATTACTCCGTCTAACATAATTGCGCATCTTCTACCAATGTTACCGCCTGTAATGCGAGACCATTCTCTGGCTCCCTCGCTATCCATTTGCATATTAACTATCGCTGCAGTTGTCTGTTGGTCAATATTTGCCATAGCATCAACAACTTTATCGCCGGTTATTTCCGGATTTTTATTTACAAAATAGATTTTGTAGAATTTATTTCCTTCGCTTTCAATTTCGGGTTTAGCACTAAAAATAAATTCGCTATTATCCGGAATTACACGAAGAACATCTTCACGATTTAATATCTGGACTAATTTAGCTTTGTCTTTTTCATTAATGTAACTTTCTAAGAATTGACTTTGAGTATTCACGTTAACAATTGCAAAAAACGGGTGTTTTTTAGCAAATTCTTCTTTTGTCAAATCTTTTTCACTTGTAGTATCTGCGTTTGCTACTAAAGTAGTATCAATAGCACCGGTACTATCAAACTGAATTTTACCTGCTAATAAATCATCAATTCTTTGCATAACCGGAATAGTAACATCGTGTTCTTTTACTAAACGAAATTCAAGTAATGCACTACCTTGAACCAATCTTTTAGCTTCTTCTTCTTTTGCAACACCCGGTAACTCAACAACAA
>JAEXOD010000229.1 GCA_023447335.1 Bacteroidota bacterium | reverse complement strand
GCCTGAAAGTCCGGACTCGCGTTCTACGTTAATAATAGTACCACTCCCTATAGATACACTTGCTGTAATTCTTGTTGGTTTACCGAATGCATAAATTCCGTCTCCGTAAACAGCTAATCCGTTAATTTGACCTACCCTTTCTCCTTCGGTATCAATTAAAATCATTCCGTCTTTAATCATTTCGGTAATTTTAATATTTCCTAAACCATGTCTTTCGTTCATCGCTTCATAAGCTTGTTTTATATGTTTATTGTCAACCACAGAATTTCCGTCATTTTTTGCCCAAAAATCAGCTTCCAACATTAAATCCAAAATATATGCAAAGCGCGTTGTTAATTTGTTTTTATTACCGGCATAACGTGCACTATATTCCATCAGTTTTGCTAGTGCAAAATTATTAAAAGGCATTAAATTTTCTTTTTTAATTATAGTCTGTAGAACACCGATATAATTATAAATTACTCCGTTTGTTCTATTCATCTCGTAATCAAATTCGGCTTTAATTTTAAATATCTTATTAAAATCATCTTCATAATTAGAAAGTAACGAATAAATATCGTTATTACCAATGAATATAATTTTAGTATTTATTTTAATAGGTTCCGGTTTTAGAATTCCCGTAGCAATTTGAAAATAAGTCCCCTGATCTTGCATTTCCAAATTTCCGTATAATAATACGCGTTTAAGAGTATTCCAAACACCCGGCTCATTAAAAGAGTCTAGTGCACGCAATATTAAATACCCGTTATTTGCTCTTAAAAGTGCCCCGGCTTTTATTCGGGTAAAATCGCTATACCAACCGCCCGTACCATCAGATATTTTATCAATCGTTCCGAACAAGTTACTATAGGTGGGGAAAGTTTCGGTAATAACCGGTGTACCCTTAGTTTCAGAGTTATCCAAAATCACATTTACTTCAAATGATTTTAAATAATCAATTATTATTCCTTCTCTCGTACTCTCTTTTGCCTCTTTTCTTCCTACAAACACATCTAAATTTTCATAAATTGCTTCTTTTACTTGCTCCAAATATTCGGGAATTTTTGAAAATTTGTAATTTGTTCTTATTTCATCCAACACAGCATCAATAATATTAGCAGTATGATTTTTTTCTAATTCGTTTAGTTTTTGCTGATATTCTCTGCTTATTCCCAAACTTTTTTTGAGCACAATTTGTAGCTCTTGTTGATAACCCGAATATTTTTTGGCTAATGCAGTTGCTTCATGCTTATCAATTAGTTTATTAGTCAAAAGCTCGTCTAACTGTTGAATATAATAAAGTTTGCTTTCTTTTTCTATCATAATTTCCGGCTGTGGTATTTCGGAATTTTGGCTTTGACCTAAAACAAATCCGTCTTTATGTAACTTATTCTCAAATTGGTTATATAATTTTTGTTGGGATTGATTGTAAAAATCAACAAGCCTTCTTTTTCTATTTAAATATGGTTCTGCCTCAAGTACGCCTGGGATATTTTCTTGTAAAAACTTTACCATAAGCGACATATCTTTCTTAAATTTCACTGCCGTACCGGCAGGCATTTCCAATAATGTTGGTCTATCTTCATCGTTAAAATTGTTTACATACACATAATCTTTCAGCTCTACTTCGACCGGTGAAATAACTTCCAATAGTTTTTTGATTGTAGTTAATTTTCCGGTACCGCTTAATCCGGTAATAAATATATTATAACCGGGACTTTTTATTTCTATTCCGACTTGTAAAGCTTTTATAGCTTTTTCCTGACCAATAATAACTTCATCTCCTTCTGTTAATTCGTTATTATTGCTTTCAAATTCTTTAGGCTCTACAATCCATTTCAGTTCTTTAGTATCCAATCCTTTGTATTCACGTGCTTTCTTTAATCCCATATTTTCCCCAACGTTTAGTTTATTTGTTCTCTTTATTGCTTTATTTACTTAATAAAATTTTAATTATAAATTAAGAATAAATTTTCTTTTATAAAATGCAAATTTTGTATTTTTGTATATTAATTTGATATATATATGGCAAAAGAATTATTAAACATCTTTACTGAAAACACAAGCACTAAAATTCTGAAAACCGAACTGCAAAATGCAGAATTAGGTAAATTAATTTATATAAGTAATTTACCCGGTTCTTCTAAAAATTTATTAATAAACCACATTTACCAACCTGATAAACAGTATTTAATACTGCTTCCTTCGGTTGAATCGGTAAATGAATCTAAGGTTGAATTAAATATTTTAGGTTTAGGCGATAGACTTATTTGTTTTGATGATTTAAACTTGGAACCAATTCAAGAAAATTTAACAAAATTAACAAATAAAACTAACGTTGTTATTCTTGCTTCATACGAATTATTAACCGTAAAACTGCCGCCTAAAAAGAAAATAGATAATAAAACTATTTTAATAAGTACAGGCGGTAATATTAAATATGATGAAGTATTAGAATACTTTGATATTTTTGATTACAAAAGGGAAAAATTCGTTGAATCGATAGGCGACTTTGCAATTAGAGGAAGTATTATAGATTTTTGGTCTTTCAGCGAGAAACATCCGGCAAGGTTAGAATTTGACGGGGATTTTATTGAGTCCGTTAGGTACTTTGAACCTGATAGTCAACGTTCTTTAAGATCAGCAGAAAATGTTACGCTTGCCGAAAGAATTAATGAAGAAGATGAAGAATTAACAGCAGATATATTTGATTTTTTATCTTCACCTATTATTTTTTCCGCTACAGTTGAGCAAAGTGAATATTTAATATCTTCCAAAGTTCAAGTTCCCGAATTAGAAGATGAGACTGAAGATATTGATGATGAATTGAAACAGGAATTGTTTGAATCTAATGTTTCAATAGTAAAAAATAAACCTAAGATAAAAAACGATAGGTTTGAGTATTCGTTTGAAGAGTTGGTTTCAAGGAAAAATGCTATTTGGGTGGTAGAAGACAACTTAAATTTTATAAATAATAAAATAGACTTCAAACTTTCCGAAGCTCCGGTAATAAACTCTAATTTTAAAGTACTTTTTGCTTCTATTTCAGAATATGTTAAAAAAGACTATAGGGTTATAATAACTGTTGAAAACGAATTACAAGGGAGAAGAATTACCGAATTATTAAGCGGTGAAAACCCTGACTTTGAGGAATATACCTATTCCGGAAAAATTGCCGTAAAAACATTACCAATTAAAAAGGGTTTCGTTTCTGTCACTAATAAAACAATTATTTATTCCGATTATCATATATTTAATAAACCATACAGAACTAAAATAACTCCTAAATTGCTAAATAAAAAATCTAAAGTAAAAGATTTTGCTGCAATAAAAAAGGGAGATTTTGTAGTTCACGAAACTTTTGGAATTGGTCAATATGCCGGGCTTGAAACTATAAAAATAGGTTCGGTTGAACAAGAAAGTATCAAAATAAATTATGCCGAAGGGGCAATAGTTTACGTTAATTTAAACTATTTGTCATTAGTCAAAAAATTTAGTTCACGCGAAGATGTTACTCCCAAACTTACAAATTTGGGATCAAACGAATGGAAAAACGCAAAGAAAAAGGTAAAATCCAAAATTGCGGATGCAGCAAAAGACTTAATAAAACTTTATGCTGAAAGAAGACGTGTACAAGGATTTGCGTTTAGCCCTGATACCGTATGGCAAAAAGAACTTGAGGCTTCATTCTTGTATGAAGATACTCCTGATCAGTCGAAAGTAACTGAAGAAGTTAAAACAGACATGGAATCTTACAATCCGATGGATAGATTAGTATGTGGCGATGTAGGATTCGGAAAAACCGAGATTGCTGTTCGTGCCGCCTTTAAGGCTGTTAGTGACGGTAAACAGGTTGCTGTTTTAGTTCCTACAACTATTTTAGCAGAACAACACTTCAATACATTTATTGATAGATTAAACCTTTTTCCGGTAAAAATTGCAGTACTTTCAAGATTTCAAACAAAAGCTGAACAAAAAGAGATTATTACGCAACTTGCAGCCGGGTTAACAG
>JAEXOD010000228.1 GCA_023447335.1 Bacteroidota bacterium | reverse complement strand
CTCTTCATGTAAAGACTAAAAGTCTTGGATGTTCGTACAATTCAAGCTCAAAAAAGTATTTTTTAAGCGGAAGTGTTGAAGTAGATGCGGTATATTCTTTAGTTGCAGATTTTGGACAAAACGGATTAGAGATTGATGCCTCAGTTCATCCGGATAAAATAATAATAAAAGACTTAACGGTTGAACTAGATAATGCCAACTTAGGAGCAATTGACCTTAAAAAAATAAAACTTACATTTGATGAATATGGAATAAAAGAAGCAGACTTAAAAGTATCATTCCCGCCGGGTTACCAAGTTGAAGCGGATATGGTATTTACGGATACCTCTCCTCAAAAATTAAATAGCATTACTATTGATTTTGAAGCGACTAATTTTGAAAGTGTAATTGAAATTCCGGGAACAGGTGTAGGAATTGCAAAATTATCCGGTTCATTAAATAATATTAATACGCCATCGCAATTCTCCTTTAACGGAGATGCAATATTAACTTTGTTAGGTCCGATGAGTTTGGCGGGATATCAAGCAGCATTAGCCGAACTTGAATGTCAATTGGCTATAACACATTCTTCTTTTTCGGCATCTGCATATATTAATGTGGGAGCTTATAAAGACGGAGCTGTTTGGAAAGGAATTTTGGGTAGCGGATCTTTAAATATGAATGTTTACTCAAACGGTAGTTCTAATTATTCTATGAGTGCTAAAATCCCTTCATCTCCGTTAATTGGGATGGATGCTAGCTTAAACATTGACGCCCAAAAGGATGTTAGTGCTTTATTGGGTGTTACCTTCTATGTACCGGGTTTTGTACCTCATTTCGGAGGGAAGACTTTGGGTGGCGTATCAGGTGCGCTAAGATGGATTAATCATGATTCATATAGCAGTTACGTAGCGGCATGGTTGCATTACCACATTTTATTTGCAAAAGGGGATGTAGGAGCAAAATATAATTTCGGTTCTCATGATCTTTCTTTAATAGGCTCGGGAACAATTAATTCAATAAGACGTGAAGTAGGCGGAAAGTCTAATTATCAAACTCCCGATAAAGGTACTTCAAATAACACATATTTAAATATTATTCGTACTTTTGAAATTCCGGAACAATCCCCGCAGTTTATAAAATTAGAACTAAATACCGGGGCAATTGTTGATTCTGCATACGTTACGGTTATTGGACCCGAAGGTATTTATGAACTTGTTAAATTAGACTTAATCGAAGAGACCATTGAACAAGACACACTAAGATTCAATTACACTTATAATTATTCTAAAATTGATGGGGATTCATTAGTTTATATGGCGTTAATGCCTCCTAATAGTAAACCTTCGGACTTAAATAATCCGACATTTTTAACACCGGGTGAATATCAATTTGTATTTAGTTATCTGCCTTTAATAGAACAAGTAGATTCGATTAACTTAATAGTTCATACTAATTATCCGGGACCGAAAGGAACGATTAATGCATTATCAAACAGTGACGGAAGTTATAATATTTCATTAAATTATTATGCATATTTGGATGATTCGATAAGCGTAAAAATATATTGGACAGATTCTTTACACTACAGCGGTTATCCTATTGATTCAGAAACATTTTATTCCCCTTCAGATACAGGTTATGTAAGCGTAACAACTACTGTAAGACCGGAAGGGATTAATGATAATACTCCGATCTATTTCTACTCTATAATTGATGATAAAATAAATCCTCCTTATGTAACAAATTTTAGTCAGATGATTTCACATACAAATCCTGTTAACGGGCAAATTTATGAGGTTGAAAACGGAACTATAAAACCATTAAAAGGTGTTTTGGTTTATCTTGATGAAACAGAAAATAATCAATTCGATTTAGATTCCACAGGTGTTACCGAATTTGCAACAACAACTGACAGTACTGGAAACTTTAGATTTAACAAGAGTCTTGAAAGAAGTAACAGAATTAATGCGGTAATACCTTATGGTTATGTATTAGAAGATTCATCCCCAAATACTTTCCCTTACTTTTTTGATAGCACACAGGGTAAAGTAAACTTAGTTTATTATATAAGAAAAACTATCGGTGAGAAATAAGATGAAAAATACAATTAAATTTATTCTAATACTATTGTTAATTTCCGGATCAATAACGGCTCAAATAAAAAGAGTATCACCGGATAACTTAACCAAAAGTGCTATATTTGGGAAGGCAGTAAGTACTTTTGGAAATTGGGCAGCTATTTCTGCTCCGGGGCATGATACCGAGACGCAGTATAAATGCGGAGTAGTATTTATGTATTATTATTCAGAAGGGGAATGGCACACACATTCAAGTATTTCACCTCAAGATGCTGCCGATCTTAAATATTTTGGATATTCGGTTAAATTAACGGGTAACAGATTATTTGTCGGAGCTACGGGAGATAATGCGAAAGGTCCGTTTAGCGGTGCCGTGTATTGTTATGAACTAGTTAATAATAAATGGGAATTTAAACAAAAAATAATCTCTGAAGGAAAAGCAGCACAATATTTCGGAAGCAGTATTACATCTATCGGTAATACTTTAGTAATAGGTGCGTATTTAGGTTCAGGAAAAACCGCTAAAAGCGGTGTAGTTTACGTATATAAAAATTTATTAAATAGCTGGGTGTTATCTCAAAATTTATTTGATGAAAACGGGAATGATAATCAACAATTTGGTTATGATATTGATATGCAATATGAGGGAACAATAATAATAGGTTCTCCAAAAGCTAACGGAGTTAAAGAACAAGCCGGAGCCGTTTATGTATTCGATAAAAGTGTTTCGGGATATCAGTTTGTAAGTAAGTTAATTGATCCTAACGGTGAATATGGTAATCAATTCGGACGTTCCGTTTCGTTATATAATAACTATTTGGCAATAGGGTCACACTTATCTAATATTCAATCAGGTACCCCGGGAACAGTTTTTTTATATAAAAAAGCATTGAACAAATGGGAATTAAATACTAAAATAAGCAACACCTATAAAAATAAAGACTACTTTGGTTACGATGTCGCAATATCAAGAAATTACCTTTTGGTAGGGGCGCCGAACTATAATATTGAAGATGTGGGTAATGTGGGTTCGGCATTTTTATATAAAAATGATGACGGAGAGTGGAAGGTTATTGATAATATTAAACTGGTGGGTGAAAAACCGATAGATTATTTCGGCTCTTCGGTTTTTATGGATTCATTAAATTTAATAGTAGGAGCACACTTAAACGGGGATACTGATAAGGGGGCTGCTTACATTTCAAAATTAAGTGCTATTACGGGAGAAACAGATCCGTTACCCGAATATTTTTCACTCGAACAAAATTATCCGAATCCTTTTAACGCTTCTACTCGAATAATTTATACTATAAAAGAATCAAATATTACAAGATTAATACTTTATGATATACTTGGTAGAAAAGTGAAAACTTTGGTAAACGAATTAAAAGAACCGGGAAAATATTATTATAATTTAACCTCGGATAGACTTGCAAGCGGGGTATATTTTTATAGGATTGAAGCAGGGAATTTTGTTGATACAAAAAAATTAATGTTATTAAAATAACTGAATTATTAACTAAATATAATTTAACAATTGGCAATAGGTAAAATGTATGGAGAATAATAAAATTGAAAAAAATCTTAATGAGAAAAGTAGAATATTAAAAGCAGTATTCCCCGGTAAATATTTACAGGGTTCGGGGTTATTAAAGGATTTGCCTGACTTAGTAAATATATTTGGTATAAGCGGAATGATATTAGCTTCAAAAACCGTAAATAATAATATCTTATCCTTGCCGGATTATAATGGATTATTTGATAGTATACTTATTACGGAATTTAAAGGAGAATGCAGCAATAAAGAAATAAGTAGAGTTAAAAAAATTGTCGAGGATAATAATATAGATGTTTTGATAGGAATGGGAGGAGGAAAAGTAATTGATACTGCTAAAATTGTGGCAGATAAAGTTAATATTCCGGTTATTATATTCCCCACTATTGCTTCAACCGATGCCCCTTGTAGCGGAGTTGCCGTAATTTATACCGAAGACGGGGTATTTGAATCAGTTTATTATCTTAAGTTAAATCCGCAAATAGTTGCTGTAGATATGGACATAATAAAAAATGCCCCGGTAAGATTTTTAATTGCCGGAATAGGAGATGCTTTGGCAACCCGATTTGAAGCAGAGGCTTGTTACAGGGCTAAGTCTAAAAATGAATGCGGCGGTTACTGTACATTAACTGCATTAAATTTAGCACAACTATGTTATAACACAATATTTAATTACGGAGAATTAGCAATTATAGCCAATAAAAATAATATAATTACCGATGCGTTAAACCATGTTGTTGAGGCAAATACACTTTTAAGCGGAATAGGTTTTGAAAGTGCGGGTTTGGCTGCCGCTCATTCAATACATAACGGACTTTCTGCGTTAAAAGAAACACATAACTTCTATCACGGAGAAAAGGTGGCATTCGGTACATTAGCGGGGCTTCATTTAAGTGACGCAGAACCTAAATTGATTGATGAAGTTTATAATTTTTGTAAAAAAATAGGTTTACCAATAACGCTAAAAGAAATTGGTTTAGGGAGCGTAACAAAAGAAGACTTATATAAAGTGGCTGTTAAAACTTGCGTACCGGAAGAAAGTATATATCACGAAGTGGGAGAAATAACTCCCGAAAAAGTATTGGGGGCGTTAATTGCTGCCGATGAGACCGGAAGAAAGTATAATTAAGTAAGTTACTAATAAAAAAAGGACTGTATGAAAACTATACTTAATGTAAATTTTTTCTAAATTAATAATAATATTATTTGTAGAAAAATTAAAGTTATTCCTCAGCCACTATTTGAAAATAGTGGTAATTATTTAAATAAATAACTAATGTTTGCTATAATAAACAAGTGTTCTTATCAATTAGGGGCTGTATCAAAAGTTGTTTGTTATCGTTTTTAAAGAGCAATTGTATCACAAAAATCGATTTATTATTCCTCGTTAATATTTAAATCCACTCATCCCCCAACTCCTTCTCTAAACCCTAGAGAAGGGGTGACGACACTCTACAACCCGTTGTTTTATATAAAGTTGTGGACATTTTTGGGCGTTCGACAATTTACATAAAGCTGAATCATTTAATGTATTATTCCCCCTCTCTAGAATTTAGAGAGGGGGCTAGGGGGTGAGTGTTCGCAACTTATTTTTAAAAATTTAAAGCCCCTAAACAAACCCCGTTGAAACTTGATTAAATGGGTAATAATAAAATATTATAGTTCTAAAAAAAGTGAAAAATGCTCAATAAAAAAGGGGCTTTTGATACAACCCATTTTCCTATTGTAAGTTTTATCTCACCAACATCATTTTTTTTGTTTCGCTAAATTTACCTGCATTAAGTTTATAAAAATAAACCCCGCTGCTTAAATTAGTTGCGTCAAAATTTTTTGTGTAATTACCCGCACTTAATTCTTCGTTAATTAATGTTGTAATTTCATTTCCCAATATATCGTAAACTACAAGTGTTACAAATCCGGAATACGGAAGATTAAAGTTAATATTTGTATTTGGGTTAAACGGGTTAGGGTAGTTTTGGGAAACATTAAAATTGTTTATATTTCCAACTTCAATCTCAATACCATTTGAGTATGTGAATTTACCGTCAGTATCTATTTGTTTTAACCGATATGCATATTTCCCGGGTGTTAAGTCCCTATCCATGTATTCATAATCAATAGTTCTGTTACTATTACCGTTACCGCTTGTAAACCCTATTTTTTTATAATTAACAGGTTCACTTTCTAAAATTAATGACCTTTCAATATCAAAGCCGTAGTTGTTTATTTCCGTTGCGGTTTGCCACATTAAAACAACACTATTATTGAAGTTATTGACTGAAAAAGCAGATAATTCAACCGGAACAGGATCCTCTCCCCATTTGTACTCGTAAGCACCTATATCTATAGTTCCTGGAGAACCGTTAGTTTTATTTAGTTTACGGGAGTAACCGGAACCTCTAATATCAAATGATTCGGTACACTTTGTATTATCTCCTGCATCGGTACAAAGGGATTCACCTAATATCTTATAATCATCCGAACTAATATCAACAAATTTTGGATCAGTATGTATTGTTTTTGTTAAAGTTAGATTTGTTGTTATTGTAGTAAAACTATTTGGGTTAGCAGGTATACAGCTATTATTAAGAGTACCAATGCTATTAGCATTGATTAATACATTATTTGTTGTTGAAGAGGCTGAGTTACCCCAAATTATGCAGTTGTTAATATTTACTTTAGAATAATATCTTGTAGCCAATCCTCCACAAATTTGATTTGCAGTATTATAAACAATAGTGCAGTTTGTAATTTCATTGGTAACTATGTTAGATGAAGTGTTACCGTAATATAATACTCCCCCTCCTCCTGCATAACCATTGTATGCATAAGCGTGGTTTTTAAAAATCAAACAATTTACAATAATTGGGTTCGCATCTGTGGTAGTATAAATGCCTCCTCCATTGTAATATGCATTATTAGATTTAACAATACAATTTGAAATTGTTGGCTTGCATTTAATATTATAATTATAGATTCCCCCTCCATAATATGAGTAATTATCCAAAATAACACAATTATTAACAACAAGTTTAAAATCAGTTGAATTTGTTAAAGCATTGTTATAAATACCGCCTCCTCTTGCATGTGGGTTTGAGGTAGGAGAAGCAGGGTCTTGATCTGCGTAACCGCCTTTAATAGTAAAACCATCGATTAAAGTAGTATGGTCCAAAGGATAATTGTCAGGGTGGTAAAATACATGATATGTGTTATCGCTTCTATTAGAAAAATTAGCACCGTCATTACCGTTTAAATCACCGCTAAGTATTGTAATGTTTATTGTGGGGTTTCTTGGAGAAAGAGTATCGGTATCCGAAAAACCGCCGTAAAGTTTAACGCCGTTACGCATTCTAAAATGGTAATAACGAGAAGAATTTGTAAGGTCGTAATAATCTGTGGGTTTGTATGTACCTGCGGCAACCCATATCTCATCTCCTGAATTAGAAGCATCTAGGGCAGTTTCTAAAGAAGTATATGCATTTAACCAACTTTTTCCGTTATTAGAACCGCTTGCATTATACTTTACATAAATTGTAGCACAAAAAAAGTTTTGACTAATAAATAGGGTAATTAAAATAAAAAGATAAATAAAGTAGGTACTTTTTTTCATATAACATCCTTGTTTTATTAGAGAAAATATGCGTTAAATATGATATATTAAAATAATAATGAAAAAATTAGCTATTTTTTTTATAAATATAATAAAATGGAAATGTATTTGCAAATTAAAACGATTTGTGTTAAGTAAAAAGGTGCAACTATATTAAATAATTGCACTTATTAGTCCATTTATAGCAAATTTTTTTATCTCACCAACATCATTTTTTTTGTTTCGCTAAATTTACCTGCATTAAGTTTGTAAAAATAAACCCCGCTATTAAAATTAGTCGCGTTAAAAATTATTCTAATCTGTCGATTTTTTTATTTGCTCTAATGAATTTTGTGTTTACACTTTTTGTAATAAATCGAATTGGGCTATTTTATAACAAATTATTTGTTAAAAGGTAAAAACAGAATTATGGTAAAAGAACGAATAGTCTGTAACATTAAATGTCGGTCTTAAAAACATAACTTTTTTTAGAAATATTAAAAGTGCTTTTTATATTTATCAACGAATAATTTTGGAGTAAATCCTGTAATTTTTTTGAAAAATCTTATGAAATAATTAGGAGTGCTGAAATTTAATATATAAGCAATTTCGGATATGGAAAAGTTTGTAAATAAAAGTAAAAGTCTTGCATCGTTAATTAAAGCTTCATTAATAAACCATAAGGGGGTTTTGCCGGATACTGCTTTGCAAATACGATTAAGTTTTATTTTCGAAATACCAAGTTGTGAAGCATAAAAATCGATTTTTTTATTTTCTCGTTTAAAATTAAAAAGAAGGCTCTTGAAGTTATTGAAGGTCTCCAGTTCAGGACAATTATTAATTTTTACGAATGAGTTAAGATTAATTAATTCTCTGTATAAATTTACAAAAAGGCGACCTAATTTAAATTTTAACATTATACTCTTTTCGGGAAGGGTATTAAAAACATCAGAACTTAAATCTTTGATAATGCACTTAAACTCCTCAAATAGTGTTTTATTAATATTTTCAAATATCTTTGTCTCAAGAATGAAATTTTTAATAATTGGACTATCTTTTAGTATCTCTTCAATTATAAAGGAATATGAAGATATTATTACCCCTTTAGATTCTTTACCGAGAACAAATCCGTGAACAACATTCTCGGGAATTATTAATATTGAATTATTAGATAAATTTATGCATTCACCATTAATGTAAAATTCGATATCCCCGCTTTCAAACAAAAATATATGATGAAGTTGAATATGCCTATGATAAGTAATACTTATTGAAAAATTATCAATTAAACTTTCAAGAGTATCTAAAAATACTACGGCAGGCCTTGGAGTACTTGAAAAATCATGATATAAACCGGTAAATGTTAAAAAATTATATTCCATTCAAAAAGACCAACAATAATTAACTGTAAGATAACAAATTATTTTAAGAATATATGCTTTTTTACTGTTAAAATTAAAAAAGTATAAAATGTGCTATCATTTGTCACTTTTTTAAAAGTAATTGTACAAAAAATAGATTAACTTATTAAATTATAAAACAATAAATTGCAGGAGTAAAAATGGAATGGTTTAACAATCTCAAAATCAAAAATAAGTTAATGTTGGGTTTTGGCGGCTTATTATTGTTGTCTTATATTATTGGTTATGTCGGGTATAATAACAGTAAAATATTGTCTACAAATATGCAAGAAATTGGGGAAGTGAGAATGCCAAGCATAATGGCACTTTATCAGATACAAGGTTCACAAATGTCGGTGGTAACCGCAGAACGAGGTCTAATAAATAGAAGATTTATCGGTAATACACGTGTAGCCCAGTACAATTGGATTGAAAAGTATAAAAAATTCGCTTTAGACG
>JAEXOD010000208.1 GCA_023447335.1 Bacteroidota bacterium | reverse complement strand
GATGATGATAGCGTTGTTGACTGTTACACCGAATTGGAAATTAAAATTAATAGTGTAATTGAAAAGCATAAACAACCTGTTATTTTAGAAGAATATATTGAGGGGCGTGAATTTAATATCGGAATACTTGAAGGAGATTGTTTAATAAATTTACCCATAAGCGAAATAGATTTTAGCGAAATGCCAAACATATACCGCAAAATTGTAGGGTTTAATGCAAAGTGGAATTCCGAGCACGAGTGTTATCATAAAAGCGTTCCTATTTGTCCGGCAAATATTAATAAAGATTTAGAAAAAAAAATGTATCAAATAGCTAAACAATGCTTTTCTATTTTAGAATGTAGCGGTTACGCAAGAATTGATATAAGAGTTGACAAAATGGGTGAAATATATGTCTTAGAAGTAAATCCCAACCCTGATTTAAGTGTTGACGCCGGATTTTTTAGAGCAGCAAAAATGCAAGGATATACATATAGTGATATATTGGAAATTATACTAAAAAGTGCCTTTAATAAAACTAAAACGCTTAAGGGAAAAAGAAATTAGTTTATTTTTATTTTGTATATAAGTATATTAGTATTTTAAAAATATTCAAAAAGATGAATTTTTAAACAGAAATAAAACAAGGAGATAACATGCCTGTAGTAAATTTTGAAAAATATTGCCAAATGTTAGAAAATGCAAAGAACAACAAATTTGCATATCCTGCAATTAACGTTACAAGCGAAGCAACAGCAAATGCAGTATTGGCGGCTTTGGCAGAAACCAAAAGTGACGGTATTATTCAAGTATCAACCGGCGGCGGTGAATTTGCCAGCGGTGCTTATGTAAAAGATATGGCGTTGGGAGCAATTTCTATTGCAAATCACGTACATTTAATGGCTGAAAAATATGACATTAACGTTGCATTACATACTGATCATTGTACTCACGGAAAAATTGAAAAATTTTTACGTCCGTTATTAAACGAATCTAAAAGAAGAGTTGATGCAGGTATGCTTCCGCTATTTAACTCGCACATGTTTGACGGTAGTGAATTACCTTTAAAAGAAAATATGGATGTAGCAGTTGAATTATTAAAAGAATGTGCAGCATTAGGAATTATTCTAGAAGTTGAAGCCGGAGTTGTTGGCGGTGAAGAAGACGGTGTAAATAACGAAGGAGCTCCAAAAGATAAATTATATACTACTCCCGAAGATATGGTTTATGTATATGAGAGATTGTCTTCGGTACCGGGTGCAAAATATATGTTTGCAGCAACATTTGGTAACGTACACGGCGTTTATAAACCCGGTAACGTAAAGTTAAAACCGGTTATCTTAAAACAAGGACAGGATGCAGTTATTGCTAAACACGGAAAAGAAGCTGAATTTTATTTAGTTTTCCATGGCGGTAGCGGTTCATCTATTGAAGAAATTCATGAAACATTAGAGTATGGCGTAATTAAAATGAATGTTGATACAGATACTCAATATGCCTTTACACGTCCAATTGTTGACCACATGTTTAAAAATTATGACGGTGTATTAAAAATTGAAACCGAAGTAGGTAATAAAAAATTATATGATCCGCGTAATTATTTAAAGAAAGCCGAAACAGGTATGAAAGAAAGAGTTAAACAAGCTGTTTACGATTTACGTGCTGACGGTAAAACTTTAGGCGTTTAATTAGTATAAATTTAAATTATACGAATATAAAAAAAGACCTATCCGGTTAATCGGATGGGTCTTTTTATTTAATTGAAGTGGTTCTTGAAAAAGTACAAGACTTTGCATAGAAGGATACAAATAGGCAGTTAAATGTTATTGTATTATTGCCGAAAACATTAGCACTTATTTACAGCATTTAATCTTCTGTTTTAAGTTTTGATACCTAAATTTAATTAGTTATTTTTGAATTATTAAAATAATACAATAATATTATGAATAACGAAGAATTAATAGAAGAAGGCATCGTCTTAAGTGTTAAGAAGGGGACTGCAGAAATTGCAATAATAGAAAAAGGAGATTGTGCGGAGTGTTCCGCAAAAGTGTACTGTAGCCCCACAGAAGGGAATAAAAAGAAGCTGAAAGTAAATGATCCGTTTGGTGTTAAACCCGGTGATAGGGTCAAAGTAAGTTTAAAGGGGAGTAATTTATTTATGGCTGCAGTATTTTTATACGGAATACCGCTTGTCTTGTTAATTGCCTCAATTTTACTCGGTCTTAGTATTCTTGAAGAATCAAAGAACAAAGAATTATTTGGGTTTTTAATTGGATTAGGGGTGATGATTGTTTATTATTTGGGAGTATTTGCCTTTTTACGTAAAAAAGAAGAGTATATTAAGCTGCCACAAATAATATTTGTAAGCAGCTTATCAGAAAATTAATATTTATTTTTTTTCGTCTTTTTTATCTTCGCCTGTAAAGTTACCCATGTTTTGCATGTTGGGGATGTTAAACTTTCCGCCGATTTTACCAAGTGATTTAAGATCTAATTTGCCGACAATATTTACGAAAGTAGCTTCACCGTTTTTTCTTTTCGCAAGAATAACAAGTCCGTGAATACCTTCTTTACCCGGGTTTTTAACATAGATATTAACTCCCCCTTTTTTGTCATTCGTGGTAACCATTCTATCCCAATTTTTGCTTAAAAGGTCTTTATCAAATTCTTTGAATTTGGTTTCAATAGCTTTCGTGTTTTTTTCCGTAATACCGTATGAACTTACTCTTATAAATTTGATATTACTTAGTAATTTTTTTATGTCTTCGTCATCTTCAGACATTTCCTGAATTGATTGAATCATACTTTCCGGTAAAAGAACTTCTGTTACTTGTTGACCTGATTCTAATTTGCTCAAATCACCGAAGTCAAAAAATCCGGGTTCGTTAGAATAATCATATTTACTGCTTTGGGCGTTTAATAAATTTGCCGTGAAAATAACAGCTACTATTATAAGAACTTTTAAGGTTTTCATGTTTTTCTCCTTAATTTATCATATTGTTAATTATATTTAATCCTTCATTTAATGGTTCAGCAACCTGTTTTTTTAGTATTTCAGTTTTTATAGTAGTATTTGTTTCATTCAATAAACTACTAATTAATGCAAGAGCATATTTTGCTTGTTTGTCTGCTTCTTTTATTTCATTTTCTGTATAATTCTGCGTAAACTTGGGGCTTATTACCCGTTCTTTAAAAAATATTGATAAAAAAATTGCTAGAATAATAATGGAAGCATACATAACCGGAAGAAAAGGTTTTGCAGTGAATAAGCAATAAATATCTGTCCAAAAACTTGGCTTTTTGTAAGTGATATAGCTTGGAAGTTTTATGTTTATTGAGTTTTCCTTTTTTTTAATATCAGTTAATGCTTTTTTTGTTTTCTTATAATCATTAAATACTTTTCTAGCATTTTTATTAAAAAGAATAACGTAATAAACTTTTAACTTTGAAATGAAATTAACATCGCCGTATGCAGCGGAAATAATTTCGTCTTCTATTTTTTTATTTAGTTTCATAACTTTGTAACTCTAATTGTAATTTTTTACGTGCTCTTAATAAAAAAACCTTTATACTGTTTATCGGAATATTGAGCAATTCGGAAATCTCTTTATACTTCATATCATTAATCTCGTACATAATAAAAACTGTTCTAAGTTTTTCAGGTAGATTTTGTATTGCTTGGTTTAACCTTTCTTTTAATGTCTCATTTTCCATTTGTGTTAAAGGATTATTTAATGTATCGGTATTTGGTAATTCAAATTCTTCATCTTCTTCCGGTTCATAAATTAAATCTTCGGTAATTTTTCGTTTTCTTAAAAAATCAATACACATATTATAAGTTGTTCTAATTATCCATTGTTTGGCTTTAGTAAAGTCAAACTTATCCATATTTTCCCAAGTTCTAATTAATACTTCTTGGGTTATATCCTCAGCATCCGATTTGTTTTTAATCATATAAAACGAAAATCGGTATATATCCTGTTTGTGTTTTTTTAATAGATAATTAAATTTTATACTTTTCATAAAAATCTGTTTATTATAAAGACGTTTAACATTATAAAATTGTTACATATCAAAATAGATTTGTGATTTAAAATACAAATTGTACAATATTACTTACAATGTGTTCTATTTAATATACAATAAAAATCGGAATTGTTATATTTGTAGTATTAATTTAATAGATTATTAAAGGAATGATTTTTGATAAAATTAGAATTATTTAACAATAAAGAGGAAAAAATGAAGAAAATAGTTGTTTTATTTTTTAGTTTATTATTATTTAGTAATTTTGTTAACGCTCAATATAATTCTGCTGCTGTTAAAATAGGGTATTTTTCTCCTTCGGTTAGTGACGGCGGTTTTATTATAGGATACGAGGGAGGTAAATATATCGATGAGAATTTGAGAGTTGGTTGGAGTATTGATTGGTTCCATAAAAACTACATAGATAAATCATTGGTGGGCAATTTTAATGATTTACCGGGAAACTTAGATTATACCGTAAATGAATTAAGAGCTGAAACTAATTTACATGAAATACCAATTATGGCAACATTTAATGCTCTATTTCCTGTTGCTCCTAGATGGAAAGCGTTTGCTACGGCTTCTGCAGGTCTTGATATGTTACTGATTATTTATAACAGCTATGAAAATCCAAGTGAGGATGATATTCATGCCGCATTTGATTTTGCATGGCGATTAGGCGGCGGAATGGTTTATCAATTAGGATATCGTTCTGAAATTGTTGGTGAAATAACTTATCATAATTCAGAACCAAGCTGGACTTATGAAGTTAAAGATGCAAGCGGTAAAAAACATGTTTTTGAACGTAAATTTGATATGAGCGGATTTTTAACAAGAGTGGGAATTCGTTTCTTTTTCTAACTTTTTACTCAATCGGCTTACGAGTGAGAATCTCTTGTAAGCCGATAATTAAACTTCTAACTCGTCAAAATATGATTTGTCTTTTTCGTAAATATATAATGATTGATAAGTTAGAATTCCTTCAGATTGGGTCTCAACTTCTGAAATTATTCTGATTGCTTTTATGCTTTTCAAAACGAAGATTTGAACTTCGGTTTCGGTGTTTTGATTAGGGTATAAAGTTACTAAACTATCAAGATTAAATCCTTTTTGAACAAGGGTTTCAAAGCTAAAGCACTTGTTGTAGCTAATCATTCCTTCCACAAAGTCTTTAATAGTATGCTTTTCGCTCAATTTAGTTTTAACTCCATTGTTTTATTCTCATTTTCAAATGAGAGTTTTAATAACGAGTATTGTTTTAACGAGTTAATCTGTATATAGTTTTTCCCTGCTTGTAACGATCCTTTATATATTAGTTTCTCTTCATTTAAATTAGAGTTACCCATAATAGATATTATATCATTTCCATAAGAATTGATATATAAAACCGAATATGAACCGGAAGTTAACAACATAACTTTATTAGTGCCTTGTATAAATTTTGCAAAGTTATATAACGCGGGAATAATAACTTCGCAAATATTTGTATGTTGTGTGCTTTCTAGCCAACCTTGGTTAATTGATTTAACTGCGAAATAATATTTGGTTGCCATGGGTTTATCAATCGGAACAGTAAAAGAATTATCTTTTCCGCTTACAATATCTACAAGAGTGTTTGATGAAAATTCAGGCTTCTCGGTCTCAAATCTATAAATTGAATAATATTTAATTTGGTCTAAATCATCCTTTGGGCTTTCCCATTGTAATAGAATCGAATTTTCTTTATTTCCGGTTATTTTATATGTTAAATTTAAAGGTGTTTCCGGAGGTCCTATTTCAAGCCAAGGCATTAAAGCAGGGTAAGAGTGTTCAACAAAGAGTTGAGAGTTGAAATTTTTAATATGTTCGTATCTAAAAAACGCTACTCCGCCTGTTCCTATCTTTCTACCGTATGAAATCATTTTATCCATTTCGGGGTAAACAGATTTTTGATAAGCACCAATGCCTAAAATTATAGTTCGTCCGTAACTATTGTTTTGCCAATCATCGGCAAGAATATCAAAACGGGGATTGTTTTTAAAATCCCAATATATTTGCGGAACAAGATAATCAATTGTTCCTTCTTTTAGCCAAGCACGGCTATCTTGATAAACATCATTTACTCCTTCCCAACCGTAAGCACCGGGTTTATTTTTATAGATACCGATTGGGGCTGCACCGATTTTTATTAGGGGTTTAATTCTTTTTACGGACAAATAAATGTCGCGAACAAGTAAATTTATATTCTGTCTTCTCCAATCATCCAATGTTAAACCGTTTCCATATACTTCAAATGTGCTTTTATCATCTACCCCCTTGCCCGGGTAACGTAAAAAATCATACTGGATACCGTCAACATCATATTTATTGGCAATTTCGGTAACAATATCTACTAAATATTTTCTTGCTTCGGGAATTCCAGGGTCTAACCAATATGATTTCTTTTTATCTTCCACATAGGTTAAAAGCCAATTTTTGTTAGTGTTGTAAAGATGCTTTGGGTGAGCTAAAACTTTATCTTCGTTGCTGTTAAATGTGTTTAGCATATTTACCCAAGCGTGAATTTCAAAACCACGATTCCTAGCTTCTTTAATCGCAAAGTCTAATGGGTCATAGCTAGATTCTCCGCCTGTTTGACCGGAAATATAATAAGAGATCGGCTCGATTTCAGATTTATATAAAACGGTTCCGTTAAACCTAACCTGAAAATAAATTGTGTTAAAATTTTTTGATTTTAAATCATCAAATATTTTAACTAATTCTTGTTTTTGCTGTTCTTGATTATATGTGGCGGGGGGCCAATCTAATCTGTAATTGGTTGATAACCATACAGCCCTTGTCTCTCTTATAACCTGGGAGAAGATATAACTTTGGCTGATAAGTAAAAATAATAAAGTGTATATAAATCTATTTTTTTTCAAAGAAATTAATTCCTTCTTGAAGGGCTCCTAGAACATCTTTTTTTGACGCCTCTATATCAACCAAAATATCTCCATAGTTTTTTAATAAAACAAATTTAATAATATTAGCCTGACTTTTTTTGTCTTTTTTCATTGTTTCGTAAGCTGATTCAAAATCAAATGGTTTTAATTTAATATAGGGGGTTAATGTGTCTAAAATTTCAAGTGATTTAAACAAAGTATCAGAATCGATAAGATTAAGTTGAAAAGATAAATATAACGAACATGCTGTACCTATAATTACAGACTGACCATGCGGTATTTTAAAGTTGGTTTCTTTTTCAATTGCGTGTCCGAATGTATGTCCAAAGTTTAGAATTTTCCGGATGCCTAATTCTTCTCGTTCATCACTTGCCACTACGCCGGCTTTAAACTTAACACACTCCGTAATAATATTGGTTATTGCATCATTTTCTAAAGAAATTAATTTTTTAAAGTCTGTTTTGAATTCTTCGGATTGTGATTCGCTTATTAAAAAACAGGTCTTTACAATTTCCCCCAATCCATTTACTATTTCTGACTTATTTAAGGATTCCAAAAACATTGTATCCATTAATACAAATTTAGGTTGATAAATAGAGCCGATAATATTTTTATACTCAAATAAGTTGTAACCGGTTTTACCACCTACGGAACTATCGACGCAGGCAAGAAGTGTTGTGGGAACTTGAATATAATTAACTCCACGCATAAATGTAGCGGCAACAAATCCGAAAAGGTCTCCGATTATACCTCCGCCTATTGCAATAAAAGTGCTATTTCTATTATATCCCTTATCTAAAATATGTTTATAGATGTTCAAAATAGAATTTATGTCTTTATTTTTTTCGCTGCTGTTAAACAGCAAATAGTCGAATTTATTTAAACTTTTAAATGCATCAAGTATCTTGTTTTTATGTGCTTTAAACACGTTTTTATCTATTAATGCAAACACATTTTTACTAAGATTATGTTTTTCGGATAAATTTAATATATCCGAAAAATTATTATACCCAATATGCACATAATATGGATTGTGTTTCAGTTTTATGTGTACTTCTTTAGTCATTAAGTAACCTTTCTATTTTTTCTGCTAATATATCAACTGTAATTCCGACTTTGTAACTGTCAGATTGAATTGTAATATCGGCTTGTTTATAATATGGTTCACGCTTTGTTAATAAGTTTGTAATTCTTGAGTCAAATTCTTCATCCGGTCTATCCTCCAAAACGAGATCGCGAAATAGCGGACGGTCTAATTTTTTCTTTAAACGTCTTCGTAAAGTTTCAATAGAAACAGCAAGAAAAATTAATTTCCCTTTTTCTTTAATTAACCGCAAGTTAAAATCGCTGCAAATTGTTCCTCCGCCTAAAGAGATCACGATATTTTCTTGTTCGGAAATCTTCTTAAGATATTCGGTTTCTACCTTACGAAATTCACTTTCTCCGATTAATTCAAAAATTTGAACGATAGTTTTTTTATAATCCTCTTCGATAATTTTATCCAAATCGCAAAAATTCCAACCTAATACATTAGCTAATATCGGTCCTATTGTACTTTTTCCGCTTGTCATAAAGCCCGTTAGATAAATTCGACTAAAATTAGGCATTTTTTGTATATTTGAATAATTAAAATTAATTTAGTTTACAAATTTAATAATTTAATAAAAAGAATCAACAGATGAATGTATCAAAAGAATATAAATGGGAAATGGGGCATAGGTTAATGTTTCACTCAGGTAAGTGCAATAATTTGCATGGTCATAGTTACAAAGCCAAGGTTGAACTTACCGGTACAATGGATAGAAATGGAATGGTCTTGGATTTTTTTATCATTGATTCGATAATGAGTAAAATTCTTGATGTTTTAGACCATTCATTCATTGTTTATAAAGAAGATAAAAAATTACTGAGTTTACTTCAAGAACTTGACTTTAAGCATATTGTTTTTGATTCCGAATGTACAGCCGAAAATCTTGTACTTTATTTATTAAAAAATATTAAGAATTACGGACTACCGGAAAACATTAAAAAAATTAAAATATCCGTTTATGAAACTGAAGATGCATATGCAGAAGATGAAATTATGCTTTAATTTTTAAATTTGTAACTTAAATAACAATCCTAACAATTTATCAATGTCGTTGCTACTTAAAAAATCTTCTTTATCTATTTTTGTATCAATTATGTAAAACAATAAAAAGATATCCTTCTCTGGAATATATAATGATAATCGAACCGAATTATTATATAAATTTATATTTCCGTAACCAAGTTTTTTATAGTAGAAGCACCCCATTGCATATTCAACATAATAATTATTAATCGATATAGGACTAAGCAAATAATTATCTAATAATCGTTTGGGAATTATTTTTTCTCCTTTTATTATATTTCTATAAAATAACGCCAACAAATAAGGAGATATTTTCTCTGCTATTCTGAACTTTTTTATACTAGTTAAATTACTTATTTTTTCTTCAAGATTTGAAATTAACGATGTTTCCGTAATTCTATTTAGAATTTTTGTTAATATTAAGTAATTAAGGTTGTTATAATTAAAGCTTACATTGGGATCAATAGTAGTTAATTTGTTTTTTGATATATAAGATGCAAGGCTATCAATTATAAATATAAAATTAGAATCGGAATACAGAAACATATTATTATTAGATGTTGCAAATTTAGAACCAAATAAATCATACATTCCGGAACGCTGTTGCATTAAATTTTTTGCAGTTAATTCCTGCTTAAACGGGATGTTATAATCATCGCTATTTGGTAAGTAAGGTTCAGTACTACCAGGTATAAGAGCTGTTAAATATGAATTAATGTTAAATTTTTCGGAATCAAAAAGTGAAAGAGAAATAGATGCAAGCAAAATATTGATGTCTTCATCTAAAGATATAAGAGTATCAATGTTTTCTATTTTTTCGGGGTTAACCCATACAGAATTATTAAAATCTGTAGCATAAAGAATTAATTTACCTTCAATCTGTTCGCTTTTATCAAACAAATTTGTTTTTATCTCATTATTCAACAAGTTGTATAAGTCTTGACTAAATAACAAGTTACTTAAAAAAAACATAAAAAAAACTAAACACCCCTGCATCGCTTGCTTTATATTAATTAAAGATAAATAGAATATAATTAATTAATTAAAAAATTACAAATTAGTTAAATAATATTAGAATTATCTTTTGAGCAGGTATCAAATTCAAACTGGAGGGTTGAGTGATTTATTTCATATTTATTATGTAAATACTTTTCGATAGTTTTCTGAATAATCGAGGTTTCACTAACTTTAATATCTTCAACAACAACATGTGCTTCAAAATGCGTATCTTTATCGTTTAGTTTCCACAAGTGAATATGGTGAATGTTTTTAACGCCCGGGAAAGTTTCAATAACTTTAGTCAATTCCTCAATATCAATCTCTTTAGGAGTAAACATCATTATTACTTCAACAGCCTGTTTCACAATAACGTATGACTCTTTTAGTATGTATAAAGAGATCACAATTGTTAAAAAAGGGTCTATCCAGTAAACTTTGAAATATATAATAAAAACAGCCCCAATAATCACTCCAAGGCTTGAAACGGCATCACTTAGAAGATGTAAATAAGCAGCTTTAATATTTATATTCTCATTTTTCCCGGAGTTTAATAAAAAAGTGCCTAAAGTATTTGCAATAAATCCTATGGTAGCAACAATTATCATTAAATTTCCTTCAACCTTTTGTGGTTCGTAAAATCTGATAATTGCTTCTTTAATAAGAAAAACACTAATTATAATTAAAGTTGCTGCATTAATTACAGCAGCTATAATTTCAGCTCGTTTAAAGCCGAAAGTATGTTTTGCAGTTCTTGGTTTATTGCTTAATCTAATTGCAATAAAAGTAATTATTACTGCAATTCCGTCACTAAAATTATGTAATGCATCGGAAATTAATGAGAGACTTCCGCTAATTATACCGCCGATAAGTTCAACGATGGTAATTAAAAAATTTAATAACATCGTTATTATTAAATTTTTTTCGTTTACTGTACTTGATGTATGAGAATGCGTATGTGACATATAGATATTGAATTAGAAAAATTTAAAACATAACTACAAATTTAGTTAAGTTTTTCAATATCTTTTAGCTTTAATTTTGCACAGTCAATAAAAATTCCGTGCGGATAATTTTTTATATACTTCTTAATTAAAGGTATATCGTTTGATTCACATGCTTTTTTCCATGCCAATTCATCCGCATTTCTTTTTGCCACATTTTTATACTTTCCTGAAGGAAATTTAGCTAAATAAAATAAATAAGCTTTTTCGGTATTTTGCTCTATTGTTTTTTGCCAGCAGCATTTATCTAAAATATTCCAAGCCTCATTTATATGGTTGCCATACTTATGGGTGTCGATGTATTCTTTATATGCTTTTCTGTTGTTTAGTTCAATCGCATATTTCCAGTCTCTTTCATCTGTTAAAGCAGGATGTAAATAAATTCCAATAAATACTAATATTGAAATTATAAAGGAATATATCCAAAATTTTTTAGTGAATTTAAAGTTTTTATTGTATCTACCCGGATCGTTTTGCCAAACGAAATTTGTATTAATATCAATTATATGAGATTTACAATGTTTGCATTGTTTGGATGCAACCTCAATCGGTTTACCGCAAATAGGACATCTTTTTAACATTTTTTGCCTCATCACTCATTTCTTGCCTACCAGATTATTTAATTGTATTACTTCTCAAAATGTTGATAATCTTTAATTTTACTAAACTCACCGCCCCACCTCCAATTAAATTTTTTAAATATCTTTACCACTATAGAATTTTTATCTATTGTTCCTTTTTTTAATGTATCATAAATTGCGCCTTTCGGAATGGTTTTACCTTTATATATTACCGGGTTGTTAAGCGGATTTATATCTATTGCCAAACCATAAGCATGTTTTGATAATTGATTTTTATTATTTAAGTTGTATCGATAATTAAATGCGGATGTGTTGTTATCATTCATTGATTTTTTATCATCCCAACAATAGTCCTCTAACGGAGATATTTTATCAATAGGGAAATTATTAACTAAAAGAGAGTCAAATATAGCTATTACTTCCTCTGCTACATTTTTATGAACAATTAAACAACCTTTACGTATTTTATTATTGTAATCTAAATAATTTACTTTTACCTTTACTAAATTCTGTTTAATTTCCAAAGGGACATAATACGGCACATTAATTTGTGCAAACGATATTGCCGTAATTGAAAATAGACCTAAATATAAAGATACTAAATAATAAAAACTCTTCATATGATGATTACAACTAGTTAAAGCTATGGGAATAGAGTATTGCGGTTATATTGCCTTGATTTTTTTTCTCCGATACCATAACCAAATAAAGAAAATAATATTAATAAAAGAACTAATTTTATTTTTAAGTTAGTAATTAATTGAATTAAATGCAAATTAAGTATTACAAAACTGTTAATTTTAAATGAAAATTCTTTTTGAGTAAAATTTTCCGTATTTTTGTAGATTATTTATAATTTAATTAGGTACAAATGGAAATTAGAAATATTGCAATAATTGCACACGTTGACCACGGTAAAACTACATTAGTTGATTATATATTAAAGCAGTGCGAAGTTTTCCGTTCTAACCAAGTTGTTAGAGAGTGTTTTTTGGATTCGAACGATTTGGAAAGAGAACGCGGAATAACAATTTTAAGCAAGAATATTAGTGTTGAATATAATAATACTAAAATTAACATTATTGATACTCCGGGGCACAGCGATTTTGGAGGTGAAGTAGAGCGAGTACTAAAACTTGCTGACGGTGTGCTTCTACTTGTTGATGCATTTGAGGGTCCGATGCCACAAACAAGATTTGTTCTTCAAAAAGCATTAGAACTGGATTTATATCCGGTTGTCGTAATCAATAAAATTGATAAACCGGACGCTCGCCCAAAAGAAGTTATTAATGAAGTATACGATCTATTCTTTGAATTGGATGCTGCTGATCATCAACTAGATTTCCCTATTTTATATGCCAGCGGAAGAAATGGATGGGCTGTTAAAAATTTGGAAGATCCTATCTTAAACTTGTCTCCGTTGTTAGATACTATAATTGAAAAAATACCTGCTCCAAGATTTCTTGAAGGTCATTATCAAATTCAAATTACATCTTTAGATTATAGCGATTATGTAGGACGTATCGGTATTGGGCGTGTTTATAGAGGTAAACTTACAACAGGTGTTCCTGCTGCTATAATTAAAAGAGACGGAACGGTTAGTAAAGCACAAATTAAAAAGCTTTATACGTTTGAAGGTATAGGCAAAAAGGAAGTGAATGAGGTTGAATGCGGTGATATATGTGCAATTGTCGGAATCGAAAAAATTGATATCGGAGATACAGTTACTGATGCCGAGAATCCTGAACCATTACCTATTGTTAATATAGACGAACCCACTATGAGTATGATGTTTATGGTTAATAATTCTCCTTTATTTGGAAAAGAGGGGAAATATGTAACCTCTAGACACCTTAGAGATAGATTATATAAGGAGCTTGAACAAAATGTAGCATTAAGAGTTGAAGAAACCGGAAGTGCGGATACATTTAAAGTTTCGGGGCGAGGTATTCTTCACTTATCGATATTAATCGAAAATATGCGTAGAGAAGGGTACGAAATTGCTGTAGGTCCGCCAAAAGTAATTTTTAAAGATATAGAAGGTAAAAAAACCGAACCGATCGAATTTTTAACTATAGACGTACTTGAAGAATTTGCCGGTAAAGTAATTGAACTTGTTAGCTCCAAGAAAGGTGAAATGTTTAAAATGGAAGCAAAGGGTTCCATGACTCGTTTAGAATTTAAAATTCCTTCGCGTGGTTTAATAGGTCTAAGAAACAGAATATTGACTATAACATCGGGTGAAGCGGTTATGCATCATCGTTTTTATCAATACGAACCATTTAAAGGAAATATTACTTTCCGTCAAAACGGTGTGTTGATTTCAATGGGGGACGGAGATTCCACAGGTTACGCAATAGATAGTTTGCAAGATAGAGGAAAGTTTTTTGTAGATCCGGGCGAGTATATTTATACCGGTCAAATTATTGGTGAGAACAATAAAGACATGGATATTGAAGTAAACGTTCAACGTGGCAAAAAATTAACCAATATGCGAGCCAGCGGAAGTGATAAAGCCATTAAAATTACACCGGCTATTAAGTTTTCTCTTGAAGAAGCATTAGAGTATATAAAAGATGATGAACTAGTTGAAATTACACCAAAATCTTATAGATTGAGAAAATTATATTTAGATCCGCATCAAAGACGTAAATTTAATTTAGGTAAAGAAGTGGAATAAATTAAATCTTGTTTTTTTATTCGAACTAATTTTGAGAGACGTGCTTAAGTACGTCTCTTTTTTTATTTAAAATGAAAAAGACACCTTTGTGTAGGTGTCTTTTGTCTATATAAAATTAGAGTGGTTGTACTAAATATATTTATCTTAATACTATAATACTTAGTTAATAACTATTATATCAAAATGAAAGGGCTTTTACAAAATTAACTTTAATTCCGCCATTTTGAGCAAATGAATTATCAATTCCGAAATTTAGGTTCCAAGATTGTTGTGTATTTAAACTTTTATTATGCTTGTTAACAAGTCTTACTGCATTTATTATGCTAACAATTCGGTTTAATACAAGCGCCCCTACTGCAAAGCGAACATTGTTGTAAGCTTGTTCACTGCTTGTCCACATATTACGATATTCTTTACGAGTTTCGTTTGTGCTCCAGTTCCAATAATAAATATCCGTATTGTAAACATCTCCAAAGTTACGATTTAATTCTTGTTCCCTGTTATAACTGTTAACGCTCATGTTGCTTCCTACGCGGGCGTAAAAATCTTCGTCATCACCGGTATAAGTAACTCCCCCGTGTGATTTTGCAAATGACTTATAATTATCTTCTTGCCATTTTCCATAAGTATTAAAGCCGATAGTTGCTCCCCAGAAAAGAACATCTGCAGCGGTTAAATATTTTCCTAATGAATAATCACCGGCATATAATTCACCCATTCCGGGTAAAACTAATGAATATAAAATTGCCAATCCGGTACTTTTTTTACCTACTGTTTCGGTTAATTGCGGTGGGGCAACAGAATTATTTACTTCAGTAATATTAATGTTATTTTTTAGTTCAAATAAACTATTGGAATTTTGGGCTATTAAAGAACCTGAGGTTATAAAAAATAAAACTGCAATTATTACCGATGATATCTTCATTGTAAACCTATATTAATTGTTTAATAATTCTGCATAACATATATTATCTTCAACCTTAACAATTTTAACGCTTTTAATTGCATTAATAAGCTCACTGTTATAAGGTAAAGCAACTCTTACATAGTTTGAAGCAAAACCTTGAATAAATCCGTTGTGGTTTTCTGCCTCAAAAAGTACTTCTAAGTTTTTACCAATCATTTTTTCAAGAAACTCATGATGTTTTTTTTGACTTAAGATTCGGAGTCTATTGTTCCTTTCTTTTTTTATTTCGATCGGTACTTTATGCTCCATTTCGATTGAAAGCGTGTTGGGTCTTTCAGAATAAGTAAAAACATGTAAATACGAAATTGGTAAATCTTTAAGTAAATTGAAAGTCAATAAAAAATCCTCTTCAGTTTCACCCGGAAAACCCACAATAACATCTACACCTATTCCTATATCCGGTATTTTTTCGGCAACCTTAGTAACAAGTTTTTTATAAAACGTGGCAGTGTAACGGCGTTTCATAAGTTTTAATATTTTGGGGCTTCCGTTCTGAAGGGGAATATGAAAATGTTTGCAAAGTTTATTATTCGTTTTTACTAATTCTATTATTTCATCAGTTAGTAAGTTCGGTTCGATACTGCTAATTCTTAATCTAAAATTGCCATCTAAACTTACTAAATTTTTTAATGCGGTATAAAAGTTGGTTTTTAAGGATTTGCCGTAATCGCCTACATTAACACCTGTAAGTACAATCTCTTTGTAGTTATTATTTAATAATTCTTCGAATTTTTCTGTCAACAGCTCAGGAGCCATGCTTCTGCTTTTTCCGCGAGCAAGCGGAATTGTGCAATAACTACATTTATAATCGCATCCGTCTTGTATTTTAAAAAATGCTCTTGTTCTAGTATCTGCATCAGAAGATGCTGCGGTTATAAAGTCATCAAGTTTATCGGTCGGAGTAATATGTATGCAGGAAAGCTCTTTTTTATTAAAGTCGTTAATCAACGAAAAAAGTTTGAATTTCTCATTGCTTCCTAATACGGCATCAACTCCTTTAATTGCCGAAATTTGTTCAGGTCTAAGTTGGGCATAACAACCGGTAACGGCTACAAAACCGTTTGGGTTTTTTCGTAATGCTCTTCTAACAATTTGCCTACATTCTTTATCGGCTCCGTCTGTTACAGTGCAAGTGTTTATAACGTAAACATCAGCAGCTTCGTTAAATTCAACAATTTTATATCCGTTTTCAATAAACTGTTTTCCGATTGTACTTGTTTCGGCAAAGTTTAACTTACAACCGAGTGTGTAAAATGCTACGGTGTTACTCAATTAATTCCTTTCAAAATATATTTTATTCTTAAAAAGTATAATACAAAATTAAAAAAGTTCGTTCAATTATTTATAATTATTTTACAGTAATAATTTTACTCTAAATAAACATAAATAAAAAGGGCTATATTTTAGGTGTTAACCATAAAATACAGCCCTAAATTTATTAATCGAATGCTGCTAATTATTCAGCTGCTTCGGTTTTTGATTCATCATCTGCAGTTTTTGCTTCTTTTTTAACGTCAGAAGGATCTTCGTATAAGTTAAAATCGCTGCTATCAAATTTTCCTGCATCTGCATTTTTAATTGCTTCAATAGTAACTTTTTCTAACTTGTGAGTTGTAATGTAGTTAACTATTTCTTCGTCAGCTTTTTCTTTTAACGGAGCTAAAGCACTTAAAACGATTTTTTTGTTTTCTTTATCAAATTCAACAACTCTTAATTCAAGTTCTGTATCAACAGCAAAACCGATTGATAAGTTTTTGATTTTTGACGGAGATAATTGAGTTGCAGGTACAAAACCGTCAACGCCTTTTGGCAATTCGGCAATTAATCCTTTTTCAATTAATCTTACAACTTTACCTGCTACATCGCTGCCAACGGAATATAATTTTTCAAAATCATCCCATGGGTTATCGTTAACTTGTTTGTGACCTAAAGAAATTTTTCTTTGTTCTGTATCAACGCCAAGTACAACTACTTCGATTTTTTCGTTTTTCTTTACAACTTCGCCGGGGTGACGGATTTTCTTTGTCCATGATAAATCACTTATGTGAACTAAACCATCTATTCCGGGTTCTAATTCAACAAATACACCAAAGTTAGTTAAATTACGAGCAGTACCTAAGTGTTTGCTACCAACAGGGTATTTTTTCATTAATTCTTGCCATGGGTCAGGAGTTAATTGTTTCATACCTAACGATATTTTCTTTTCGTTTTTATCTAATGATAAGATAACGGCTTCAACAATTTGTCCCATAGAAACGAATTGAGAAGGATGACTAATATGTTGTGTCCAGCTCATTTCGCTAATGTGAATTAAACCTTCAATACCTTTTTCAATTTCAATAAATGCACCGTATTCAGTCAATGATACTACACGACCGGCTACTTTGTCGCCTATTTTATATTTTTGTTCAATTTGTTCCCAAGGATGTGGTAACAATTGTTTTAAGCTTAATGAAATACGTTTTTTCATTTTGTCAAAATCAGTAACAACAACTTTAATTTTGTCATCTAATTTAACAACTTCGCTAGGATGATTTATTCTGCCCCAGCTTAAATCAGTAATGTGAATTAAACCGTCAACACCACCTAAATCGATGAATACACCGAAATCGGTAATAGCTTTAACAATACCTTCAAGAATTTGACCTTTTTCTAATTTGTCAAGAATTTCTTGTCTTTGGTCTGCAATGGTTTCTTCAATTAATACTTTGTGTGATACAACAACGTTTTCTGTAGGTTCATTAATTTTAACAATTCTAAAGTCCATTGTTTGGCCAACAAAAGCATCAAAATCACGAACTGGTCTAATATCAATTTGTGAACCGGGTAAGAAAGCTTCGATACCACCCATAATATCAACAACCATACCGCCTTTAATGCGTTTAAGAATTTTGCCTTGAATAACAGTTTCGTTGGTGAAAGCATCTTTAACTTTTTCCCACATTTTGAGGAAATCAGCTCTCTTTTTGCTTAATACCAAGTTTCCTTCTTCATCTTCTTTACTTTCTATTACAATCTCAACTGAATTACCAATTTTGAGTTCTTCGGTAGCAGTAAATTCTGATTTGGGAATTAAACCGTCAGATTTGAATCCAACTTCCAATACAACATTATCACCGTCAATGGCTACAATTTTGCCTTTAATAATTTCGCCTTCACGAATGTTGCGGAATGATTTAGAGATTAACTCTTCAAATTCCATTTGTTCGGTAGCTGAATAATCTTCTTCGTTAAAATATCTGGTTTTTCCAAACGATTTAACTTTAGTTTCTTTTACGGCTTCTTGAGTGCCGTCTTGTAATTCGGACATTTATCCTCCAAAAAATACAACACCACTTTTTATACATCGGTCACAAATATATAAAATGCGGCAATACATTTAGTGTAACATTAATTAATTTAGGTGACCTGTTAATTTCTTAATTTTTCAACCAAGTTAGCTACTAAAGCTAAAACTTCGGTTTTTTCTTGTTCTACAGTAATTTCAGTTGTATCAATTTCGATAGCATCTTCAGCTTTTTTTAATGGGCTTACATTTCTGTTGCTATCTATTAAATCTCGTTTTTGTATGTTTTCGTAAACTTCTTCAAAACTAACAATTTGATTGTTTTCTCTATACTCTTTATATCTTCTTTTTGCTCTGGCTTCAACAGAGGCAGTTAAGTATATTTTTATGTCAGCTTCCGGAAATACTACCGTTGTAGTATCTCTACCTTCTGTAATAATGCTATGCTCGTTTGCAATTCTTCTTTGTAAGCTTACCATTTCTTCCCTAACTTGAGGTATAGTACTTACTTCGCTAACTTTTGAACTTACGTAAGGTTTTCTAATTTCTTCGGTTATTTCTTCGTTATCAACCCAAACACGTGTAACCCCATCTTCAAATCGTAAATCAAGTTTTATTTTTTTTGTAAGTTCAATAATTTTGGCTATATCCGATTCGATGTTTTGTTTAAGCACTAAATAAGTTATGGCTCTATACATCGCACCGGTATCGAGATAGAGAAAGTTTAAGTAATCGGCAAGCTTTTTTGCCAAAGTACTTTTACCGGAAGATGCCGGTCCGTCTATTGCAATAATTATTTTTTTCATAGCCTGTAAATTTAAACAAATTATTGCTTTTTTTCAATTTTTTTAAATGATTAAATTAAATTTAATATTGAAAAGTTATTATTTAATTATTTTTGGGGGCAAATTGAAAATAATCGTTTCTAATAATTATACGAATAGCCGATTGAGAGCAGTATTGTTCTTTGCGATTGACGATATCTTTCAACGGATCGATTAGAAGAGTGATAATACTCGGTATTTAAAATATTTTTTAAAGCAAGTTGTATATCAAAACCCATATAATTCAGTACAGATATTGAACCGTGGAAAATTATATAAGCCGGAATTGTAGTACCGTTGGTTGCTGTTATTAATTTCGGATTTTCCCGTTCACCTAAATAATTTGCTCTTAAGTTAACGTTAATATTTTTGTCTATAAAATAAGTTATATTTAAATTTGCGGAATGTTTGCTAATTTCGGGTACGAATCTATTATCGGAAAAAGTACTTTCGTTGAATGTATAATTTATATTAGATTCAAAATTAGTAGATAAATACCTAAAAACAACTTCTATGCCTTTTGTATTAACTTCGCCACTGTTAACCCACCTATATCCCATATTAGAAATTTCTTTTGTTAAGGCTTTTTCTAGTTTATTTATAAAACCTATAAAATCAAATCTATAATTGTGTTCTAAAAATACGGATGTGCCGATTTCAAACGATTTCATCTTTTCGGGATTCAAGGATGGGTTGCCTAATCCGTCAGAATAATCCCACGGTTTGGGTGCTCTAAAAGATTCGCCATAAGAAACGCGAATAATGTTCCTTTTTATATTGTAACTCAAACCGAAACGCGGAGTATATACATGGTTATAACTGCTGCTATTATCAAATCTTAGACCGCCTGAAATAAATAAACTATCTAATAATATAATTTTTGGTTCCAAAAATAAACTAAACAATGTGTTATTTAATATTGGGGGAGTTATAGGTTTGGGCGGTTTTACAAATTGTGAATTACTATAAGATAATGAAGCATATTTTGAAAGTTTTTCGTATTCATATGAAATACCGGCAGTAATTGAAAATATATCGTCGGCTTTATAGTTTATAATACTTTCAAAACCTGTTAAGTTGTTAGGTCGGTAATAGCCTATTTGAGATGTATCTGTAACATAGTATATTGTGTTATCAAGAACGGTAGTATTTCTGTTGTAAAGTACCGATGAAATATTAAATTTTTCTAAAAAACTAAAGTTATATTTAATGTAATTGTTAATAAATCTAATATTCCAAGATGTTCCGTAATCTTTTAATTTTGTATATATTGTTTTATCTAATGTTGCAGTGGATGTTTGTTTTTGAATATAGTTTGTTCCAAGTACAAATTCCTTATATTTAACTTTGAAATCAAAAGAATAATTATTTTCAAAATTATCTAAGTTTTTAGTCCAATTATAATCTCCTGCCTCTTCTTTTAAATTTGCTTTATCGGTTTTTTTTAACATTCCCGATAATAGAAAACCAAATGTTTTATCTGTATTGGTATAAGAATAATTTAAATCAACTTTAGAAGTATTAAAAGAACCCAATAAAACATTTATTTCGCTTTTGTTTTGAGTAGGGTTTTTTGTTATAATGTTAATAATTCCCGATACTGCATTTGTTCCGTAAGCAACGGACGAAGGTCCAGACATAACCTCAATTCGTTCAACATTAGATAAATTATATTGTCCGCCTGCATAAAACCCACCGGAGTTTAATTCGTTAATTTGAATTCCGTCAATTAATACTAAAGTCAAATTATTTTGATTTGGTATTCCTCTTTGAAATATATAACTATTAATACCCTGTATATTGCGAAATTGAAAACCGGGGAGATTTGAAAGAGCTTCTTCTAAAGTGAAATAACCGTTTGTTTTAATATCAGCCGCAGTAATTACGTTCACCCAAGTCGATATTTCATTTTTATTCTCAATTACTTTAGAAGCTGTAGTAATTTTTAACTTTGATAATTGGTAAAGATCTAAATCATATAAATTAATACTATCCGACTGAGCGTAACTGTAAAAAAACGGATATATTAACATTAATAAATAAAAATATTTACTAAAACTTATTTGTTTAAAATTAATATTCCCCAAAATAGCACCAATATTTAAATTTATATTTACCGTGTTAAATTTTAATTTAAATTATCAATTTTTTTTTATTAATCAAAGTAAAATGTTAATAAAACAAAAATATCGGCAATAACAAAAATATTTTAATGGGATAAAAAATTAATTTGTGTAAAATAAGCTATTAACAAAAACTAACAATAATGTTATTTTTTTGCTTTTAGCTTACCGGCAAGTCCCTCAAAAGCAGTTAATTCGGCATCAATTGAACCGATTATTATTTTTGTTTTTACTTTAATAGGTACTTTCAATTCGTCATCGGTTAACCATACTAAAATGGTTCCTTCACTTTTAAATAAACCACCTTCCGTAACCAACGGTTCAACAATTACACAATCAAAAGTACCTGCGGTAACGCTTACTCTTTCCTTTCCGTGATATACAACATCTAAAGGATAGACTTTGTTTTTATAAAAGTTTTCCAAGTGGAATTTATCGCCTTTCTTTAATTTTGAATAATCGAAAGTACGAGCTAAATAAAATGCCGAAACGATATCGTTAACATATAATGGAATTGTATATTCGCCTTCACTTGTTTTTGCTTTTCCTTTTCTGTGGTCAAAGAAAGCCGAAAAATCTCGAGAATATCCACCTTCTCTAATATGCTGTTCAAATCTCCAGGGAAAAAGTCCTTCAACATCCAAATAGGTTTCATATCGGTCTCTCACCTTATAAAACGAATCGAAAGTAGGAACTGTGTTTACCGAAAAAGTGACATGGAAAGCATCACGACCGGATATTTTTTTTATTTTAGGAATTTGCATCACTGCTACACCGGCAGTTACAAATCCGTACTTTACGTCGAAAGTTAGCTTTTCACCTTCTTTAAATGCTTTATTCTCAATTTTCCTAAAAGTTGTTTGTTGTGCAATAACACTAAGTGCCGTAATAAAAAAAGCTAGTATAATAAGGTTCTTTTTCATTATTCCTCTCCGGAATTAAAAATTTTATTTATAGTTTTAATAACTTTGTTTATATCAATAGATTTCATACAATTTAAGCGCTCGCACTGTTTCCTATTACAATTATTGCAGTTTAATTCAGGTTCAAAAATAAATTTCTTCTCTGAATAAGGACCCCATCTTTTAGCGCTACACTCATTAAATTTTGGATAAAAACCGACTGTATATTTATTTAATGCTGCAGCCAAATGAATTGGACCTGTAGAGTTTGCTATAAGTAAATCAGCTTTGCTAATTAACGCTACAAGTTCGCTTAAATTGAATTTTCCACAAAAGTTAAGAACGTTTTTACTTACGTTAAGTTTTTCACAAAGATCCTTTTCTGCTTTACTTCCTGTAAGTATAATATTAAAGTTCAAACTTTGTGCCAATAGTTTTACAAGCTGCTCCATCTTTTCAAACGGAAGGTCTATTGCACTTCCTCCGCTTCCGGGATGTATTATTATAGTAGGTTTACCGTTATTTAACCCATTTTCCCTAAAGGTTGATTCAATTTTGATTAAATCTTCTTTTTTAGGATGTATAGAAAAATCTACAGTAGAGTAATTTGGCAATACATTTAAATCTAAAAACTTAAGTAATCCGAAATTATATTCAAGTTCGTGTTTTTCTCCGCTTTTCCTATGCTCGAAAATTTTTTTATTAAATAAAAAAGAATACCAACGGTATCCTGTACCAATTCTGTTTTTTGCGTTAGATAAATAAGCTGCCCAAGCAAATTTTGAACGAGGAAAGACATGTAAAACGTATTCAAATCTTTCTTTTCTAAATAGTCCGATTAATTGTGGCAGAGAAAGTTCATCGGCACAAATAATTCTATCAATATTTGGATTGAGTTCAACTAAGGGTTTTGTATAACTGTTTACCATAAAATAAACTAAACTTTTTGGTTTATGTCTTTTTATTTCAGAAGCTAAAGGAAGGGTTAATGTTAGATCACCTATTCTGTCAGTTCTAATTATTAAAATTTTTTCATTTTTCATGGCGTGATAAATATCTGTTATTTTTAATATAAAACCTGCGTTCTAAATCGGTTGCTTTGCTTATTCCGATTCTTTTAGAAATGCCTATTTCAAAATCAGTATTATTAAAATCTTCTGCTATTTTAATTTCATTTACTTGAAGAGTAAGTCCGTTATAGTTTTTGTCAATATCAAAAGCAATTGATATTTTCCCCGGTCCGTTTAATAATTTTGTTTTGTCTCCTTCAGAGATATCTAATTTGTTATAACGTCTTTGTGCGAAAGTATTTATTCCTTCTATGGGTTCCATGCTTCTTAGTAATATAGCAGAACCTTCATTGAATTGACCGGTTACAATGTTTGTGCAAAAGTACATTCCGTATGTAAAATAAACATATAGATTTCCGCCGCCGTTAAACATTTCTGAATTTCTGTTCTTTTTACCACCATAGGAATGGCTTGCCGGGTCATCGATTGTGTAAACCTCAACTTCCGTAATTTTACCTATTAGATTGGTACCCTTTTCTAATTTGATAAAAAGTTTACCTAATAATTCCTTTGCTACCGTGAAAACATCTCTTGAAAAAAAACTATCAGATAAAATTTTGTAATTATTTCGCATTACAAAACTAATTGTTTTTTGCCAATATATTTTTTATTTCTGTAATTTTTGCTCTGTAAACGATTTCTTTTTCCGGATTAATCGAAATAAGTTTATTATACATTTCTAAAGCCTCGTTAAAGTTTCCCTGAGCAAAGTAAATGGATGCAAGAGGCTCACTTATTAACTCTTTATTGTTAAACTCAAAGTTAAAATCCTCAATTTCGTCTTCGTCTGATGTAACCGGCGGAATTTTTGCGTTTTGGATTTCCAAAGCTATTTGTTCTAGGTTGTCATCAATCGGATCATTTTGGTTATTTGAAGAAAACTCCTCGTCTTCTTCCTGCTTGAACAAATCGTCATCTTCAAAATAAGTATTTACGGCATCAGATAGTTTTTGACTGTTAGAAATAACACTACCGATTTTATTATTATAAAACTTTAACGTTTCGGAAGAATTTAATATTCTGCTTGCAATTATAAAATGTTCTTTAGCTTTGTCATAATCACCGTTAACCGTTAGTACTTTACCCATAATAATATGGCCGGACGGATAATCGGGGTATAGCTCTAATCCGTGTTTTAATACTTCCAGTGCTTTTTTTATTTCTTTTTGCTCCAAATAATAATTCGCAACCGGAGCAAATAAAGGAGAATTAGTATCAAACTCGTAAATTAATAATACTTTGTCTATTAATTCTTTTGTCATGGTGATATATTATAAAATTAAAAAAAAAGTCTGTCGAAAAAATCAACAGACTTTAATATAAAATAAAATCTAATTAAAATCAAAACAAATTAATTATTTGCTCGTTTACGTGCTGCTAAATTGTGTTTAATAGAAAGACCTGCAATTGAAGCAAACCCGAAAAAGAACATTAACTGAAAAGGAATAGCTGCTATTTCCATAAAGTATATAGAAGCACCGACACCGATTAAGCAGTAAACCGCTAAAATCGATTCTACTATAGTAGATGAATCTATTTTCATTCCTTTTACGTATTTGTTTTTAGTAAATTTATCGTCTTTGTTCATAACTTTCATTTTCGGGGTACGAACAAATTCGCTTTTTCTATCCATCAGACCTTCAAATACGGCACGACTATTATTAACAGCTAATCCCATGCTGCCTGCCATAAATAATGGGAATAAAGCAATCTTCTTTCTCCAATCTTGGTCAATATCTTTTTGGGCATAAAGATAAAATATAAACGAACTAATAAAACCAAGAACGAAAACAGCCATCATATTAAAAAACGGATCATAAGGACCTGAATTTTTAATAAAAATTAACGGTACATTCAAAATTCCGGCTAATAAAATAAAAGGAAATGCAAAATTATTAGTTAAGTGGAAAGTTGATTGCAATTTAATTCTTAAAGGAATATCTGATTTCCAAACCAAAGGTAGAATTTTTTTACATGTTTCAATTGCTCCTTTTGTCCATCTAAATTGTTGGGCTTTAAGAGCATTCATTTCTGCAGGAAGTTCACTTGGGGTTGTGATATCTCTTAAATAAACGAATTTCCATCCTTTAAGTTGTGCACGATAACTTAAATCTAAATCTTCGGTCAATGTATCGCTATGCCAATTTCCGGCATCAAAAATACATTCTTTACGCCAAACACCGCCTGTACCGTTAAAGTTAATAAAAAATCCGCTTCTGTTACGAACAGTTTGTTCAATAACAAAGTGACCATTTAAGGCAAGAGCTTGAATTTTTGTAATAATAGAATAATCTTCGTTCATGTGTTCCCAACGGGTTTGTACAAGACCGATATGTTCATTTGAAAAATAATTCATGGTTTTACGCAAAAAATCCGGGTGGGGGACGAAATCTGCGTCAAAAATCGCAACAAATTCACCTTTTGCCGTTTTTAATCCTTCTTTTAATGCTCCGGCTTTATAACCTTCGCGGTTTGGACGCCTAACGTGTTTTATATCAAAACCTTCAGCCTGTTTTTGTTTTACCGTTTCGGCTACAATTTGGACGGTTTCGTCAGTGGAGTCATCCAAAACCTGAATCTCAAGTTTATCTTTTGGATAATCCAATTCACAAATTGCGTTTATTAATCTGTCTGCAACATATAATTCGTTATATAAAGGAAGCTGAATTGTAATCATTTTATCTACTTCAGCTTTGTTGCCCTCTTTAGGTTCGTTTTTTAAATATTTATTATGATAATAAATCATAATAAAACCGTGACTTGCAAAAACAAGTATTATTAGTAAAGTTACGATATATACTATTAATACTATTTGGTCTATAGCCATTTTAACACCTTAATGTTTTTTTACCAATTTGAAACTACGTTAATTAAAATATCTTCAGATATCTTTTCAATTGTATCGTCAATCGCTTTTTTACGCGTAATCGTTATATCGCCTTCCGTACTATATTCAGTATAATCGGAAAAGTTTTTATCAATTATTGTTATCTTCTTTACAAGGTCTCTATACAAAACTTTAACACTTAAAGTTATTTTTCTGTAAGTTACTTGTTCACCTCCCGAAACAACCGCAGGACCGTCACTTAAAGAAACAATTGTGCATTCAAGTAATGCATCGCAGTTTGCTTTAGGTACAACACGTAATTGGTTGTCGTCTAAAAATTTTTTTGTTAATACGTTAGTGAATTTCTCTCTTAATTCAGGTTCGCCGCCACCGGTATTATCCTTAAAAAGGGGTATCGCAATACTTTTTAAGTGAGCCGGTATAGAAGCTCCTGTAAAGGAGTAAGAACAGGCTGTAAAAGAACAAATCAAAAAAAATACAAGATTTAAATATAATACTTTTTTTACTTTATTGTAAGTCATATTCACGTAATTTCCTATAAAGGGTTCGTTCGCTTATCTTTAACAACTGTGCGGCTTTACGTTTGTTTCCGCTTGTAAAATTCAATGCTTTTATAATAGCGTCTTTTTCAAGTTCGTTAAGAGGCACAATTTCATTAATTCTAATAGGCGATAAGTCCGGTTCGTTTCTTCCGTTATTATTATATGCAATTTGTTTTAATTCCAGCAAATCTTTTTTTATTTCAATTAATGCTCTGTATATCATTTCGCGGTCAAGACTTTCTGCCGGTTTATTTACATAAACGGGAAGATTTTTTGCTTCTGCATTATCTTGAATCGGGGTTAATATATGCGCAAAAGAAATCTCATCCAGTGTATTAGTGTTGTTTAATGCGCATGCTGTTTCAATTACGTTTTTTAGCTCGCGTATATTCCCGGGCCAAGGATAATTCATTAATAAGGAAATTGCATCTATAGTTAAAACAGGTTCTTCGATTCCGTTATTTATAGCAAAGTTTCTTAAAAAATGTTTAGCTAAAAGCGGAATGTCTTCTTTTCTTTGTCTAAGAGGGGGAATATACAAAGTAACTGCTTTTAATCTAAAATATAAATCATTTCTAAATCTTTTTGATTCTACTTCTTTTTGTAAGTCTTTATTAGCGGCTGCAACTATGCGTACGTCAACTTTTGTGACATTTTCGCTTCCGATTCTCATGAACTCTTTAGTTTCTAACACGCGCAAAAGTTTAACTTGCGTTGTTAACGGCATTTCAGCTATTTCATCTAAAAAAAGTGTTCCGCCGTCTGCAATTTCGAAGTAACCTTTTCTATCGTCAATTGCCCCGGTAAAAGAACCTTTTTTGTGACCAAACAATTCGCTTTCAAGTAAACTTTCCGGTATTGCTCCGCAATTAACATTTACAAGTTTTTTTTCTGCACGTCTTCCTGTATAATGAATTGCTTTTGCAAAAACTTCTTTCCCTACTCCGCTTTCACCTTGAATTAGTACGGATATATCTGACTGGGATATTTGCAAAGCAATATCAACTAAATCATTAATTTCTTTTGACTTGCCGATAATTCCTAATTTGTTTTTTACTTCGTCCCTGGTCATCATATTTATTTTATTTCAAACTTTAAATTTAAATTATTTTTATTGCAAAAACTAATCCGATAATTTAAAAGAATCTTTAGCAATAATAATCCTATTTTCGTTAAAAAAATTATTTATCTTACTATTATCGAAAAATTCTTTCAGTTTATTAATTTCATAGTGGGTTAATATTAATTTTAAATTTTCCTTGTTTTCCAATAGCTTTACAAATTCGTTAATTTCTATATGTGCAGCTTCCGCAATAAGGTATTTTAAATTATTGTGATTGAATAAAAACAAATCCTCCGGTATTCCCAAATCTCCGGTATATAAAAATTTTGTTTCATAATTGGTAAACAATAAGCTTAATGAAACCGGTGATACTTCTTCACCGTAATATGTGATGTATTTTTTTGAATTAACATGGCTGTTAATTTTAGCAATAAACGATAAATGTTCTGTAATTTTAATCTCTTCGTTTTCTCTGATCCCTTCGATAATTAACGGAAACGGAAAATTTTCGGTGAAAAGTAAAAAAGTATTAAGAAGATTTGTAATTAACTTAATTGAACTATCGTAAACGTATAATTTAAAGGGTTTTGTACGTTTAAGAAGTTTCATTTGTGTTAAAAGTGTGGGTAAGCCACCAAGATGATCTGCATGGAAATGAGTAATTATTAACACATCCAAACTTTCTTTTAAAGAAAATCCTTTATTAATTAATTGTTTACTTAAACCGTCTCCACAATCAATCAATAATTCAAATTCGGATTCTTTTAATAATAAGTTTGTATAAAATCTATCTAATTCGGTTTTTCCGCTGCTGGTACCTAAAAATGTTATTTCCATACCATTAGTTGTTTATTTCTACAACTCTACTGCTAAGAGAAAACATTTTATTTATTTTTTCTAAATCCGAAGATGCAGCTTCTTTTGATGAATATTCGCCGACCATTACTAAATTAAATATAGTTCCGCCAACATTCTTCTCTTTAATTTTAGTTTTATATCCTTGTTTAAAAAGTTTAGACTCAAGTTCTTTTGCTTTATCTAAACTAATAAATGCTCCGGTTTGAATAGTGAATGCCGGTTTTATTTCTTTTGTAACAGTTTGTATGTGTTTAGTAATCTCTTTTTCAGAGTCAGGTTTAATATTTAAATTTCTATCGGCATTTTGAATATACTTTGAGTTAGGATATTCGTTTTTAAGTATTACTAAATATTCTTCAGCTTTTTTGTAACTGCCGGTTGCATAATGATAGGAAAATACACAATAAACGGAGGCATCAGCATAGGTTGAACGAGGATATTTGTTGATAACGGTGTTATATCTTGCTAGTGCCAAATTGCCGTCTTTAGTTAATAAAGCATCTAAAAATATAACAGAAGGATCATCTGCATTTTTAATTTTAAATTCTTTTAGAGCAGTCTCTGCCTTTTCAATTTCCCCGTTTTTAATCTGTTTTAATTGTTCGGAGATATCAATCTCTTGTGCATATATACCAAGCGAAAATAATAAAACTAGTAAAACCCCTTTCTTAAACATATTTTTGACCAATGTTATTTTTTGTTATAAGGAAGCACTATTTCTAAAAAATCACCAAATAAAGTACCGCTAGTAGAACGAGTTATTTTAACTTTAACGTAATCGCCTATTTTTACGTTATTGCCTATCGGAAAAATTGTAACTTTATTTCCGTCTGTACGTCCTGCCCAAAATTGATCCGATTTTTTACTATGACCTTCAACAAGAACTACTTGTTCGCTTCCGGTCATCGCGGTATTTATATCGGCGGAAATTTTTTGTTGTAAATCAATTATTTCGCTAAGTCTGCGTGATTTGGTTTCGGCGGGAACGTCATCTTCCATTTTAAAAGCTTTAGTTCCTTCTCTTGGCGAATAATTAAACATAAAAGCACCATCATATCTAACTTTTTTAAGAACTTCAAGTGTAGCTTTGTGGTCATCCTCCGTTTCTGTAGGGAAACCTGAAATAATGTCCGTTGAAAAGCTAACATCTTTTATTTTGTTCTTAGCTTTTTCGATTATGCTTAAATAATGTTCAATTGTATATGATCTATTCATTAATTCTAAGATTCTATCTGAACCGCTTTGTACGGGTAAGTGTATATAATTACATATGTTATCATTATTTGCAATTACATCAATTAGTTTATCGGACAAATCTTGAGGGTGAGAAGTAGTAAATCTAATACGAATAGCCGGGTCAACTTTAGCACAAGCTTCCAGCAAATCAGCAAAATCATTTCCGTTGTCGTTATAAGAATTTACGTTTTGACCTAAAAGAGTAACCTCTTTAAAATTTCTATCAGATAACACTTTTATTTCGTTCACAATTGATTCAAACGAGCGGCTTCTTTCTCTTCCTCGAGTAAAAGGAACAACACAATACGAACAAAATTTATCGCATCCGCGCATTACGGAAATCCAAGCTGAAAGACCGTCTTCACGATATGGTGTAATATCATCATAGGTTTCTGTTCTGGAAAGTCTAACGCCTATCCCTTTTTCGCCGATTAGTGCATGGTCAATAAATTGGGGTAGTTTTCTATACTCATCCGGACCTACAACCAAATCAACTACTTTGGTTTCTTCAATTAAGTCTTTACGTAATCTTTCTGCCATGCACCCTAAAATTCCGATTACCAAATTAGGTTGTGTGTTTTTGTAAACTTTTAAATTACCTAATCTACCGTAAATTCGCTGCTCAGCGTTATCACGAACGCTACAAGTATTTAATAATATAACATTGGCATCATCCGGTTTTTCTGTTAAACCATATCCTTTGTCTTTTAAAATTCCCATTACCAGCTCACTATCAGCTACATTCATCTGACAGCCATATGTTTCAATATAAACTTTATTTGTCATTCAGGAAAACTTTCTTTTGATTTTATACTTTTACTAAAAAGTACATTATTAAATTAAAAAGTATTAAAGAAACTACAATAAAACTTATAATAAAGTTTCTGTTTTTTCTTTTTAAATCTTCAGCAAGATTCATATCAGGTTCATCGTTGCTGTTTATTATATTATTTATTTTTTTAAACATAATTTCCTTAATTTTATTTTATAAAAATAATATTTTTAAACAACTTAAACAAGGTTAATAATGAAGTACTATGAGTCATCGGATAAAATAATCTTAATTAATTTGGAAATTGTTTAAAACTTTGAAAATATAATAAATAAAATTATATTATTATAGAACTTATACGAGGTTTTATGAAAAATATTATTTACTTCTTGTTTTTTTTGTTTTTATCTACTTTAGTTTTTGGTGAAACAAAACAACTTGATTCATTATTAAATTATGTGAATAAAGCAAAGGATGATAGTTTTAAAGTTAAAGCCTTAATAAAGATAAGTGCATTATATATGCAAAATGAACCTGAAAAGGCGCTAACCTATGCTTATAAAGCAGGAAATGTAGCAGATAAAGCAAATTTTACTTACGGAAAGACAGAAGCTTTGTATCAAGTTGCTTATTACTATTACCAACGTTCAGATTTAAAAGATGCATTAGAGAAGTTTATTGAGGTTGAAAAATATGCTGAACAAAATAAAGTGATTTACTATCAACTTTCGGCGTTAAATAATATTGCAGTTATTAATGCTCGTACAGGTAACTTTAAAACGGCATTAGAATACTTTAATAAAATGTTAAAGTTGACCGAGAATACAAAAATGATTGAAAAGTGGGTATTATCGTTAGTTAACATCGGTAATTGTTATGTTGCTTTAGGCGTTCCGGAAAAAGCTGTAAATTATTATTTATCTGCTGATATAATAGTAGAAAAAAACAAATTCGGATATGGAAAAGGACTCGTTCTAAATAATCTTTCTTACGCTTATTTTTTGTGTAAAGATTATGAAAGATCAGAAACATATTCCGTTAAAGCGTACGAACATGCAAAAAAGATTAACGATATTGAATTGGTACTTGAAAGTACCGTAAATTTAACTAATGTTTATATTAAGCTTAATAAAAGTGATTTAGCGATTAAATTTGCCAATGAGGGAATTATTACTGCAAAAAAACTTCAGGCTAAAAAACAATTAAAAGATCTGTATGATGCAATTATAAACGCATATTTAAATAACGGTGATTATAAAAATGCTTTTATTTATCAAAAGCAATCAAATGTAGTTAAAGATAGCATATATAATGAACAGAATGCAAAAAACATTGCCGAAATGCAGGCAAAATTTGATACGGAGAAAAAGAGTAAAGAAATTGAGTTAAAAGAAGCGCAACTTAAGATTAAGGATTTTCAACTACTTGCTTCTTCTATTCTTTTTGTGATTTTAATTACTGCATTTGTAATTGTTTTTAATTTATTTAATAAACAAAAATTGGCTTATAGAGACTTAGTAAAAAGGAATTTGGAATTAGTAAAAGCTGAAAAAGAAATTAGTAAAATAAAAAATAATTTAAAAGAAATTAAAGAGGAAGAATACACGGAAAAATATAAAAAATCGACATTAACGGAGGATAAGAAAGAAAAGTTGCTATACGAGTTAAATAGCTTGATGGAAAACAATAAACCATATCTCGATAAAGATTTAACAATTGAAAAGTTGGCTAATAACCTAGATGTAAATTCCAAGTATTTATCTCAAGTTATAAATGAAGAATTTGATCAAAACTTTTCAAATTATATAAATGATTTTAGGATAAAAGAAGCAAGAATATTATTAATATCGGAAGAGTATGCAAATTATTCTATTGAAGGTATTGCCGACCTTGTAGGTTTCAATTCCAAACCTTCTTTTAATACGGCTTTTAAGAAATTTACCGGTATTACACCTTCAGTCTTCAAAGAATCTATGCTACAAAAAGTATGACCAAATTAATTGGTCTTGAGCGGATTTGATAAAATTTCGGTGATTTACTTGTTAAGAATTCGGAATTCTTAACTAAAATAAATTGATATAACTTTTAAAATTAAAGATATTTATGTAAATGTTATTTAATCTTCTTTTTGAGGTTATTATGAACCGTTTAGTAAAAGTAAATGTAACAGTTTTGTTTTATGCTTTTTTATTTCTTTTATTCTATTCTTTTGAGTCAATCGGGCAAACATTAAACACTCAATCATTTGATAATACTACTTTTCCGCCGACTGATTGGACTTTATACAGTCCTACCGGTGCTAATTGGAGTAGGAGTACAAGCGGAAGCAACCCAACCGCAACTCCGCATTCAGGTGCGGGCATGGCATATTATGGTTCATATAACATTCAAATCGGTAATTATTGCCATTTATATTCACCTGCATTCGATTTGTCAAATATAGGAAGTAATACAGCCACGGTTAGGTTTTGGATGTACAGAGATAACGGATATAGTTCATCGAGCGATAAGGTAGAAGTTTATATAAATACAACAACAAATACGGTTGGCGGAACAAAACTGGGTACAATTTATAGAAGCACTACCCAAAGCCCTACTGTATCCTCAAACGGATGGTATCAATATGAATATAATATTCCTGCTCAATATAACGGTTCAACAAATTATCTGATTTTTAATGCAGTATCGGCATACGGTAACAATATGTATTTGGATGATATAGAATATACTAGCTTCCCTTCGGACATGTCGTTTATTTCTGCTACAACAGAGCAAGTATCTGAAACTTCTTATAAAGTAGGTACACAAAATTGCAAAATAATTAGATTGGCAATAAATACTACAGGTGAATTAAATAAATTTAATTTAACTTCAATAACTTTTAACACATCGGGTTCAACAAGTCCGGTAGATATAGCTAACGCAAAAGTATATTATACTAACTCAACTACTTTTTCTACGAATGAACAATTCGGTAGCACATATGCCTTACCTAATAATGAATTTGTTATAACAGGTTCTAAACAATTGGCAACCGGAGTTAATTACTTTTGGCTAGTTTATGATATATCAATTAATGCTACTGCGGGCAATATTGTTGATGCTGTTTGTTCTTCATTTATTACAAGTGAAGTCGGGAATCCTTCGCGTATTCCGACAGAAACTAATCCGGTAGGAAATTCGGAGTTAAAAGGATCTTTAACGGGTACTAAAACTATAGCCAATTCAGGAGCTGATTATCCGAATTTGTATTCTGCAATTCAAGACCTTAATTCTTCCGGAGTTGGTTTAGGGGGAGTCACATTTTTAATTACTGACGGCGAAACTATTAACGAACCCGGCTTAATAAATATTACGGAAACAGGTACAATTGATAAACCGATAATTATTAAACAATCAGGAACGGGAACAAAACCAATTTTATCTTTTGCGGGGACATCTGCAACCGGTGAGGCTTGTATTAAGTTAACCGGTTGCGACTATATTACCATTGACGGAATTGTTATTAAAGACGAAACAACTTCCAACAATATAGAATACGGAATTTATTTATTGGGTAGTGAAACAGACGGATGTAAAAATAACACAATAAAAAACAGTGTTATTGATTTATACAAAGATTATAAGTTTGCAAAAGGGGTAGTTACTACAAGCAATGCAACAAGTAGTGCCGGTATAAATTTTAACAATAAATTTTATAATAATACAATTCAGGAATGTTATTCAGGTTATGAAATCGTAGGCAATTCATATTATCCGGATGAACAAAACGAAATTGGAACAATTGACGGAGGAGTTAGTGAAATTAAAAATTTTAACGGAAATGAAAGTTATGTTTTTTATGGTATTAGTCTAAAATATCAAAAAGGTTTTTCAGTACATGATAATAAAATTTATAATTTTAACGGGAATGGTTCTTATATTTACGGAATCTATTTTCAATATTGCCCCGCAGATACAATAAAAATATATAATAACGAAATAACTAATCTGGCTACAACATATTATTCACAAGCCAATATTTATGCTATATATAGTTCATCAGAAAATTATGCAGCGGTTCAAATTTACGATAATGAAATTTTTGGCTTTGCATTAACAAACCAAAATTTTTGCGGAATAGATGTATCGATGGGAAACACCAAAATAAGTAGTAATAAAATTTATAATATTGAATATTCACTTAATAGTACAAGAAGTGTGCAAGGAATAAAAGTTAGTAGTTACGGAACACATTATTTATATAATAATATGATTTATGACTTGAGAGCACCACATGCAGCCCCTTCTTCACCAACTTACGCATCGGTTTGCGGAATTTATATTGGAACGCCTAGTGAGCAAAATTTCAAAGTAAATTTATACCATAATACTGTTTTCTTAAATTATAATTCAGATAATATTTCAAACAGAAGCACGGCTCTATTTTTAGGATCGTCATCTTATTACACTAATTCTAAAATAACGTTAAATAACAATATATTTGTTAATAATACCAATATAACAACAGGCGCTATGG
>JAEXOD010000154.1 GCA_023447335.1 Bacteroidota bacterium | reverse complement strand
GATGATGCACCATGGCCTGCAACAAAAGAAGAATTAATAGATTATGCCGAAAGAATTGGTTCACCTATTGAAGTTGTAGAAAATCTTCAAGAACTTGAAGATTCTGACGAGTTTTACGAATCGATCGAGGATATTTGGCCCGACTATCCGACTGATGAAGATTTCTTCTTCTCGGATGACGATGAATTTAATGCTTAATCGGTAATCTATGATCCCTTTTTTAGAAGAGATAGCCGGACAAAAAAAGGTAAAACAATCTTTACATCAAATATTTAAGACAGGCAAAATCCCTCAGGCTCTATTATTTATAGGCACTGAGGGAGTGGGTAAGTTTTACACGGCAATTCAGTTTTTAAAACTTTTAAATTCTGAATCTTTTAAATTACATCCAACCTTAGAAAACCAAATTACACTATTAAACGAACCTTATATTCGATTAATATTTCCCATGCCAAGAGGAAAAAACGAGTCAGATGATAATCCTTATAACGGTTTAACAGAAACACAGTTAACAGATGTCAAAAACCAATTAAAATTAAAATCTGAAAATCCATATCATAAAATTAATATTATGGGTGGAGACAGTATTAAAATTAGTAGTATTAGAGATATCAACAATTTTACTACACTTGGTTATGAAAACATTAAATATAGATTAATCTTAATTATTGATGCACATCTTATGGGTGAAGAGGCACAGAATGCATTATTAAAAAATTTAGAAGAACCTCCTGCGGGTGTAATATATATTCTTACTACCTCTGAAGAAAATAGAATTCTTTCAACAATTAAATCAAGATGTTGGAAACTTAGTTTTAGTACTTTATCTGATAGTGAGCTAACTAATATATTAATAAGATATTATAACTACAACTATGATCATGTTAATAGTGTTAAATATTTTTCACAAGGTTCTGTCACAAAATCGATATATTTACTAGATAATCAATTTGATTTATTATTAAACAAAACTCTAAATATACTTCGATATTCCTTTGCAGGTTGGTATAATACTGCATTTACTGAATTTAAAGATATATTAAAAAATTCTGACTATGAATTAATAAAAATTATTATTATTTTTATATATACTTGGTTGAATAATTTAGAAGTTTATCGATCAAGCAATAAAATAAATTGTTTTGAGCCGTTTATAGAATCATTGACAAAATTTAATACTCGTTATCCTAATGTTAATATTAATAAATTATTAACAGATTTAGATCAATTATCGGATAATTTAGATAGAAATGTTAATATCAATATTGTTGCTGCAAATATGATTATGTTATTATCGAATTTTACAAATAATTAAGGAAATCCGTTTTGGAAAATATAAATAAAGAACAAAATTTTAAGCCCGATTTGTATGATCTGCAAGCTTATCATACTTTTAAGGATGTTGTTGTAAATAATTTATGTGAGGACTGTAAAAAAGATTGTCCAAATTTAGAAAATGCGGTCGATTTTATAATAAACACTAAGCTTAAAGAAGTTAATATTGTTGAAGTTGAATGCCAAGGCTTGTTAGGAAATCATTTTTGTGAATGCAGTAAAGAAATTTCAGAATCAGTTATTGAAGGTGATTTCACTTTAGTTGAATGTGAAGATACAATTGAAGTAACAAAGGTCGTAGAAGTAGGTAATATTGCAAAATTAAAGATGTTCAAATATACCGGAGATGGTGAGAAACTTCCTAAAGTAATCAGAAAATTAACGGAACAAGATTGGGAACAAATTGAATTAAATAGAAAAGACGAAGCAAAAGCCAAACCCATTTTTAAGGATAGGATTGAAAAATATCAGTTGAATATGAAATTAGTTGATATCCATTATCAATTTGACAGAAAAAAACTATTTTTCTTTTATACTTCAGACGGACGAGTTGATTTTAGAGAATTGGCTAAGGATTTAGCTGCAGAGTTTAAAACAAGAATCGAATTGAGACAAATTGGAGTTAGAGACGAAGCAAAACGAGTTGGAGGCTTAGGATCATGCGGAAGAGAGTATTGTTGTTCCGTATTCCTTTATAATTTTAAGAAAATAACTACTCAACTAGCTAATGACCAAAATTTATCTGCAAATATGTCTAAATTAAGTGGACCTTGCGGTAAATTAAAATGTTGCTTATCATTCGAAGGCGAATAAAATATTAGTAAGGTTTTATGAAAAAAGTTGTAATTGTTTCTGCAAAACGAACTGCAATCGGCAGTTTTCAGGGAGTTTTTTCCGGGCTTTCAGCTGCAAAATTAGGAGCTGAAGCCATAAAAGCAGTTATTGAAGATTCTAAAATTGATATTAATTTAGTTGACGAAGTAATAATTGGGAATGTCCTTTCAGCCGGGCAAGGACAGGCACCGGCTAGACAAGCTACATTATTTTCAGGATTACCAAACAAAACTGCTTCATTAACAATTAATAAAATGTGTGGTAGCGGCTTAAAAGCAGTTATGTTAGCTTCACAAGCTATTCAATGCGGAGATGCTGATATCATTATTGCCGGTGGAATGGAGAGCATGTCTAATGCCCCTTTTTTATTAAATGACGCACGGAAGGGATATAGATTGGGTCATGGAAAATTAACTGACAGCTTAATTCTAGACGGTTTGTGGGATGTATACAATGATATTCATATGGGAAATTGTGCTGAAGTTTGTGCTAAGGAGTATGACCTGTCTCGTGAAATGTTAGATGAATTTGCAATTAATTCTTATAATAAAGCAATTACTGCTACAAAAAACGGAATATTTAAGAAAGAAATCATACCGATTACTATAAAATCTAAAAGAGGGGATTTTGTAGTTGATGAAGACGAAGAACCTAAGAATGTAAATTTTGATAAAATTCCAATGTTAAAACCTGCATTTGATAAGAGCGGTGTAGTAACTGCGGCAAATGCATCAAAATTGAATGACGGCGCTGCTTCAGTGCTAATCATGTCTGAAGATGTTGCATTAAAACTTGGTTTTACACCTTTGGTTGAGATAATTGCCCAAGCCACGGCAGCTAAAGCTCCGATTGAATTTACTACTGCACCCGCAGATGCAATACTAAAAGTACTTAAAAAAGCCGAACTGACGAAGGACGATATCGACGTTTTTGAAATTAACGAAGCATTTGCCGTAGTATCTTTAGCTGTTAATAAAATACTTAATTTAAATGATTCCAAAATAAATTTAAATGGCGGAGCTATTGCTTTGGGTCATCCTATCGGTGCAAGCGGAGCACGAATTTTAGTTACATTGATACACGCAATGCTGCGTGAAAATTTTACATATGGTTTAGCCTCGCTTTGTATAGGTGGCGGAGAGGCATCTGCCGTAATATTAAAAAAATACAAATAAATAAAATCAATATGAAAAAAATAGCTGTAATAGGTGCCGGAACCATGGGAAACGGAATTGCTCATGTGTTTGCTTTGAACAATTTTAGTGTCCAATTAATAGATATAAATGAAGATATACTAAAGAATTCATTTAGCATTATTTCCCAAAATATGGACAGACAGATTAGGAAAGGACTGCTTACTATTGAAGATAAGGATAAGTCTTTAAACAACATTTCATTAAAATCTAAAATTGAAGACATTGAAATTGATGTAGATATTATCATTGAAGCGATAGTTGAGAAAAGAGATGCTAAAATATTATTATTCAATAAATTAGATAACTTAGTTAATAGCAATTGTATCTTCGCATCTAATACTTCAGCAATTTCTATTACTGAATTACAGGCTAATAATCGACCTGATAAGTTTATCGGAATGCATTTTATGAACCCTGTTCCGATGATGAAACTTGTTGAAATTATTAAAGGTTATTCAACTTCTGATGACACCTTTAATCAAGTTTATAATTTGGTTTTAAATCTAGGAAAGAAACCTGTTCAGGTAAACGATTATCCTGGTTTTATTTCGAATCGAGTTTTGATGCCAATGATAAATGAGGCTATATTTGCGTTATTTGAAGGTGTTTCTAGTGCAAGAGATATTGACTCTGTTATGAAACTTGGGATGAATCATCCGATGGGACCTTTAGAATTAGCTGATTTTATTGGACTAGATGTATGTTTAGATATAATGAATGTATTGTGGAACGGTTTTAATGATACAAAATATCGTCCATGTCCGTTGTTAAAAAAAATGGTTTCTGCAAATAAATTAGGAAGAAAAACGGGCGAGGGTTTTTATAATTACAAAGGAATAAATTGATAAAATTTAATTTTAAAAATATTCCAAACATCCGATATAAACTCGATAGATTATTTTCACGAGTCTCTTTTTCACAAGAATCATATTTGTTAGTATTAGGCGGAGCAACAGGTGTACTTGCCGGAATAGGTGCAATTGTTTTTCATCACACAATAGAGCTTATTAAACACTTATTTTATGATTTACCTGCAAAAATAATAGGCAAAAACTCTTTAATTAACGATTTTTCAATATTTTCTATTTTATTACTAATTTTTTTACCCGCAATCGGTGGATTATTGGTCGGTTTATTCGCATCAATAT
>JAEXOD010000224.1 GCA_023447335.1 Bacteroidota bacterium | reverse complement strand
ACTACTAATTATACAGCTACACGTATAAAATATGATTTATTAAATCAATCTTACGCCGGCATTATGCTAACTAATAAACTTACTAAAAACGGTTATAATAGCAGTGTCGGAGCTGACTTTTCGATTCAATCAAATTCTTTTTTAGGTAATAATAACATTGTATTTACTAGCAGACTAGCCAAATCTTTTTCTGGTACTTTTTCTTCTGATTACCCTGTGGGTTTATCAGAAAGCAACTCCCACAAAAATACGTATGCCGGGTTTTTCTCTCTAGACTTTCCAAATGATTTAATTGATCAATATATTTCGTATTCCTTTTTTCAAAAGAACTTTAATCCCGCAATGGGCTTTATTAGTAGGACGGGAATTCAAAAATACGAATACTCTTTAGATATTAAACCACGTATAAATAAATACGGAATTAGACGATTATATTTTACTCCTTTAGAGTCTAATTTTTATCTTGATAAGGATAATGTTTTGCAACAGGCAAGTTTTTTCATCCAACCAATCGGATTTTCATTAGAAAGTGGAGAAAATGTTTATATAGGTTTTGAAAGAAGTTTTGATTATGTTAAAGATGCCTACACAATTTTTGATACAACAAAAATTTACCCAAACAAATATTGGTATAATACATTTTTAGCCCGATTTACCAGCTCAACCTCCGAAGCCGTATATGGGGAATTAGATTTTGAAAAAGGAAACTTTTATAACGGAAAGATTACAGGTATTAGCGGAGTAGTTACAACAGTTTTAAGTAATCATTTAATTTTTGAAGGGGACTTTAATTATAATAAAATAGAATTTGCCCATAGTAAGTTTTCAACTTACGAACTTGGCGGAAGATTAAAAATAAATTTTTCAACTAAACTATTGTCTTCAATTTTTTGCCAATGGAATAATGCTGATAAAGAAGTAAATATTAACTATAGGATTAATTGGAAACCCAAAATAGGGAGTGACTTCTATTTAGTCATTAACCAATTATTAGAAACAGAAAACAAACTTAAGAGTAAAGATTTTGTTATTTTAGCTAAGTTTTCGTGGTTATTTATAATTTAATTTGTATATTAATTAATTCTTAAATTTAACTTATCGGGAATTCCGAATGTTTGGCAATAACACTTTTTATACCGAATTTGATACCAAGAGACTAAAAGATAGTCCACGTGAAAACGAATATAGAACTGCTTTTCAGATCGATAGAGACCGAATAATCCACTCAAGTGAATTTAGAAGGTTACAAGGTAAAACTCAGGTTTTTTTGCCCGGTGAATATGATTTTTATAGAACTCGTCTTACTCATTCTATTGAGGTTGCTCAAATAGGAAGAGCGATTTGTTATTTTTTAAATACTAAACAAACTGATATTTTTAATAACGAGTATTATCTTGATGAGGATTTAATTGAGGCTGCTTGTTTAGCTCATGATCTAGGTCATTCGCCTTTTGGTCACGGCGGTGAAAGAATTTTACATAAGCTTATGAAACCATACGGCGGGTTTGAAGGAAATGCACAAACTTTACGCCTAATTACCGAAACATTTTTTAGAGATGATAAGAAGCAACGAGGGATGAATCCTACTCGTGCTTTTATTGATAGTATTCTGAAATATAAAACATTGTATTCTAATTCTACCGCAAAAGATCATCACTTTATTTATGATTTTCAAAGTACATACTTAGATTTTGTATTCAATGATTTAGATTATCGCAGTTTCATTAAAAGTGAAAAGGAGTTAAATTTATTTAGGAGCATCGAATGCCAAATAATGGATTTTGCCGATGATACCGCTTATGCAATAAACGATCTTATTGATAGTATAATGGGCGGGTTTATAAATTATTCCTCACTATTAAAATGGGGAAACACATATGCCGAAGATTTATCTTTAAGACAAGAAGAATTTTTAAGTGATTTAGCCGAATGGATTAAAAATGATACTTATAAGAAAAAATTAAGCGCCTTAATAGGTACTTTCATTTCTTCGTGCACTGTTACAAAACGTTCAACTTTTATGGACGAGTTAACAAATAGATATAAATATAAGCTTGTTATCGATAAGAATATAACTGACAAATTAGAATTATTTAAGAAACTTTCAGTTGATATTGTTTTTCGCACATCACAATTACATCAAATGGAACACAAGGCATCATATTTAATAGAAAAACTTTTTGAAGCCTTTGAAAAAAACTATATTACTGAAGGAAAACTTCTTAAATTACTTCCTGAGTTTAATGATAGATTAGTTAAATCTCAACCGGAGCAAATCGATAAAATCCGAATACTATGCGACTATATTGCCGGAATGACTGATGGTTTTGCCTTAAGAAATTATAAACGTTTATTTCAACCGGATTATAGCTCATTTGTTGATTTAATCTAAAAAAATTAAATTTTTTATATTTATTTTTTTTATATTTGTTATATTATATATTTGCTAATATGCAAATATCTCGGCTTTATCTTTAGGGAAAAGACATTCAATTTTAATTACTAATTAATGATTTTTTAATTATTTCTATTTAATCTAAAGGGATTTAATGGCAAAAGAATATGATATTGACAAATTAGACGCATTTTCGGTTTTTACTACTTTTAACGGAATTCTAAACTCCGGCGAAAATATTGATACTGTTTCCGAGTTTATGTTTGAGCTTTGTATTAAAAAAAATAGAGCATTAAAAGGAATGATGATTATCCGTACTGTTGACGGTTGGAATATTCCTTTCGCAAAAGGCTTCCCCAATACTGAATTTCCTATTGCCAAAATTAAAGATGACTTACTAATGACTCCTGAATTAAAAGAGTTTTTAGAAAAAAAAGGTCTTCGTTTTGCCTATGATATTAAATTCGGCGATATATTAATGGGGAAAATTTTTATTGATAGACAAGATATAATTAATTTAAAAGATAAAAAATTAGTGGTTAATATTTTAAGTTACGGTGCAATTTTTTATTACTTCAAGAATGTTGAAACTGAACTTAAAAAGGTAAAAAACAACAATGTAGATAATACCGAACATCTTCATCTTTTGCTAGATTTAAGCAAACAATTTAGCCGACTTTCTGATATTGAGTTAATTAATAAGCTTTTTGCTTATTCAATTAGTGCTCGTTTTAACGGGCTTAAATATGCAACTTTAATTTTTACCGAAGACGATCTTTTTCTTATGGATAATAAATTTAAACTTGATATTACCGAGTTACTTAAAGAATACAAGTATAGAGATATTGAATTTACTTTGAAAGGAAAAGATCTTAAAAAAAGATTTAAAACTCTTTTTGAAGAAGGGATTGGATTAATTGTTCCCCTTAACGAAAAAAACGAGACAAGGGGCTTATTACTTATTAGCTCAAAATTGAACGAAGATGATTTTAATAAATATGATATTGAGTATCTAGAAGGGCTATCGGGAATTTTAATTAATTCGGTTGAAAACATCAATTTCATGAAAGACGCCGCTGAAAAATTTAAACTTGAAAAAGAAGCAGATATTGTACAAAACGTTTATAAATTTTTAATTCCTAAACCTTTACCAAAAATTAAAAAGGGGGACGTTTTTTGTACATATCTTCCTGCAAAAAAAAGTTATACAGATTATTATAATGCATATTTTTATAATGAAGAGGTATTATATTTTGTATTAGCAACTTCGCAAATAAAAGGACTAAAAACTCAATTAATTTACAATAAACTTGAATCGGCATTCGAATCTTATGCTAAATTAAATCAACCAATAGAATCTTTTATTAAACATATTGACGAGTTCATGCAAAAAGAAGATTCAAAAGAAGGCACCATACAGCTAGTTTGCGGAACTTATAACATTACTACAAAAGAATTTTTCTATATAAATACGGGTATTAAATATGCCATAATGGTTCGAAGCGGTAAGCTTAGATATTTAGACCCATTTGCTGCACCTTTAGGTGTTCCGGCAGAAGAAAAAACTTATACTGCAGAAAGAATTAAGCTTAAAAAGAATGACATGTTTATTATTACTTCAAATGCTATGATCGACTTAACCGGATTAAGGAACGAGAAATTTGCTCCGATAAAATTTGAAGAGGTAGCATTAAAAAATTGGTTAAAACCGGCTGAACATCTAATTAATATTTTTATTAAAAACATTGATGAATACTGCAAAGGTTACGAACAACCCGGTAACTTATCTATTATGACCATAAAAATAAAAGACAAATAAATGGTAATTTATGGAAACCCCAAAATCTATTACTGAAGTTAATGAACGAGCTAATTTAGCTACTAAAATAACTTGGATTGGTCTAATATTTAACAGCATTCTTACTTTATTAAAATTTTTCGCAGGTATTTTTGGCAACTCTGCCGCAATGGTTGCCGATGCAGTTCACTCTCTTAGCGATTTTGCAACTGATGTAGTTGTAATTTTTAGTTTTAAAATTGTTAAAAAGCCGATAGATGATAACCATGATTACGGTCACGGTAAATTTGAAACTCTCGCCGGTTTTTTGGTCGGTCTTGCGCTTCTATTAGTTGCAATGGGAATTTTTTATAGTGGTTTGAAAAATGTTCTTTTTGCGATACACGGAGGAAAGTTAGAGTCACCGGGATTACTTCCTCTTATTGCCGCATTATTGTCTATTATTGTGAAAGAGTGGTTATATCGTTACCAAGTGATAATCGGAAAAAAAATTAACAGTAGCGCCGTAATTGCAAATGCTTGGCATCACCGTTCAGATGCGTTCTCTTCTATAGGTACTTTTTTTGGTATAGGCGGAGCTGTTTTGCTAGGTGCAAAATTTGCTATACTAGACCCATTAGCCGCTGTTGTTGTAAGTTTTTTTATATTTAAAGTAGCTTATGATATCACCATATTTAATATACAAGAACTTTTAGAAGTTTCTCTTCCTATAAGTGAAAAGGCACTTATTATGGATCATGTAAAAACTGTTGACGGTGCCTTTAATCCTCATCGCCTTCGAACCCGTAAAATTGGCGGGTATTGGGCAATTGATATGCATATTGAAGTAGAAAGGCATCTTACGGTTGTTGAAGCTCATCGTATTGCAGATACTGTGGAAAATAAAATTCGCAAAGAATTTGGCGAAAGTACTTCCGTAATTGTTCATGTTGACCCAATGGGAGAACTTGATTAGGTTTAAAATTTAGTTCTTCCTAATCATCATTTTCTTTATGTTTTTTTTCTGAACCTCTCTCCTTTGATTCGTTGTCATGTCCCCTTTCATGGTCATGCTTTTTGAATTCACTATTTTGATTGTTCGCATCGTGTTTGTTACCGGTACTGTGGCAATTCCTACATTTATCAATATTATTTATTCCTTCTTCGGCATGCTCTGCAATCATTTTGGATTTATTATGTTCGTGACAGTTATAACATGTATATATTTTATAAGTATTTTTATCGGTATGACAATTAACGCATTCCTTTGGATGATCTTCATCAAAAACAAAATATCTATCATGATCAAAGTTTGACGGTTTCCATTCTTTTGTTGAATGGCATTTACTGCAATCTTCATCTTTTTTATGTATCAAATCATCCGGTTTATTATTTGTATGACAAAAACTACATTTTATACTTTCAATTATCTTTTCACTATGATCAAATTTTCCTATTTTCCAAGTATTGATTGTGTGGCATGTATTACACTGAGATATAAGTTTATGAATATCGTCTTTCGGTTTATCCGATGCATGACAGCTTTCACATATTTTGCTAATATCCGCCTTGATATATTTATGATCAAATTGTAAATGTTTTTTCGATTCAAGTGTATTAATATGTTCAATATGACAATTTTCACAAATTTGGTCATTTAAATTTTGATGTACTTTTACTACTTTCAACTTATAATAACTTTTTTGTACGTTAATACTATCTAATTGACCAATTGAATTTAGTTTGTGACAACTTAAACATTTTTTTTGATTTCCATTAAATGGATTATGACAATCATTACAGTTATTTAACAACTTTTTATGATAATCGGAAATTTTACCCGGATTTATTGCATAGTATGGGAAATTAAAAGTTAATATTAATGCTAAAACCATAGTAACGAATACGGCAAAAACAACTGTTTTCATAGTCCACTCCAATAAATTAATATAGAAATTATGTGGAATATGCTAAGAGTTATAAAAATTGCCGTTAAGGGAAAATGTATTTTTCGCCATTGTTGCATCTTTTTTACTAATAAACCTAAATAAATTAGCTGATTCTCATCATAACTTCTCCCCTCACTCTCTTTTATTTTTAGCTCTTTGTATTTTAATTCTTCCATTCCCTGTCTAAGCAAGTATTTTCCGGTAATTCCGCTTGAAACTACTATTAACATTGAAAATACTGCAAGCCAAGGAATTATTGCATTAAAGTGTATTCCGGCATGAACTAAAATAGATAATGCGCCAATCCAGCTAAGTAATTCATGATTATTCAAAAAGGTCTTGATCTTACCTCTTTGTATAAATTTTCTTTTTCTTAATGAATATAAAAATGAGATCAATATCAACGATGTTCCGAAAATTCCCAAATATCTTCCCAAGTAAACTAACCCGGCTAAATGAAAGATATAATCAACTAGAATTGCAGTTAAAATTAAGATTACAAAAATTAGTGTATAAGGGATAACTTTACCGACAATAAAATTTTTCATATTTATTTAATTATTAATTTATATTTAAGCTAAAATAAAAAAATAAAGATATACTAAAAAGAACAAATTGAATAAAAAATAATTATTACCGTTTTATTACTGTTTTTTTGTTTTCTTACATAACACTAAACAAATTACTATTTAATTACATCAATTACTCTAAAAATTATCACAAATCATTTAAACACAAATTTTTAATTATTCTCAAAAAAAATAATTTGCATTTTTACAAACCAACCGTTATATTTCGGTATATTTTTATCGATATTTTTTTATCGATATAATTTTATCAATTTATATTTTAGGTTCATGATAGGTATAATATGGAAACAGATTTTAACGAAAGTGAATTATTACAATCTATTGAGTTAAACAAAGAAACTCGCTTAAAGGGGTTAAGACTTCCGACTATCAGACGGTTTCCGAAATATCTAAGAATTTTATGGAATTTAACCGCAATTGGCAGAAGTGTAGTTTCTTCAGAAAAAATTGCTAAAGAATTGAATTTAGACCCAATAATGGTTAGAAAAGACTTAGCTTATACCGGCGTTATAGGAAAACCTAAAATCGGTTTTTCAATTCCCGAGCTTATTAAAGGCATTGAAAAACTTGTAAAATCATCGGAAAGCACCAATGTAATTATTATAGGTGCAGGCAGTTTAGGCTCTGCTTTATTAGGTTACAACGGATTTGAACAACATGGTTTTAACATAATTGCTGCTTTCGATAACGACCATGAGAAAATAGGAACACTAATACACAATAAGCCCGTTCTTTCGCTTGATGAAATTTCACGAATTACATCATTAACAGAAAATACCATAGGAGTATTATGTGTTCCTGAAAATGTGGCACAACAAACGACCGATTTATTAATTAAATCCGGAGTTAATGCTATTTGGAATTTTACTCACTCAGAATTAAAAGTGCCCGAATCCGTAACGATTCTAAATGAAGATTTGGCAAGTAGCCTTGTTGTTCTTGCAGTAAATATGAAACGTAATAAAATAAAAAACGAACTTTAATTTGTAATCGGAGAAGAATTCATGAAACATAAAATTAAAATTTGTATGGGCAGTTCTTGTTTTGCCCGCGGAAATCAGAAAAATCTTGAAATTCTCGAGAACATTATTGATAATAATGATCTTAATATTGAAATTGAATTAACAGGAAGCAGATGCGAAAACAGATGTAGTAACGGACCTAATATAGAAATAGACGGTAAGTTATATAATAAAATTGATAACGGAAGTTTAATTGATATCATAAATAAAATTATGGCAAAAGAAAGAAAATTACATACCGTAGAGGAATAAAATGGATCAGAATTATCCGATATATACCGCAAACGTTGAATGCCAAGACTGTTATAAATGTGTAAGAGAATGTCCCGTTAAAGCTATTAAAGTTAACGAAGGACATGCAAGTATTATTCCGGAACTATGTACAGCATGCGGTCATTGTGTTGTTACTTGTCCTGTTAATGCCAAAAAAGTTAGAGACGATATATTTAGGTTGGAATTATTACTTTCTGAGAAGAAAAAAGTATTTGCATCAATTGCACCTTCTTGGATAACGAATTTTCCTAATGTTTCTCGTTCCCAATTAATATCGGCTTTAAAAAAACTTGGTTTTACCGGAGTAAGTGAAACGGCATTAGGTGCCCAAGAAGTTACCTCCGGATTAACCGAACTTTTAAAAAACACCGAACCTGGTATGTATATTTCTTCTGCCTGCCCATCTGTAGTTGATTTTATCGCAAAACATTCCTCAAAACATAAATCAAATATCGTAAAAGTACTTTCTCCGTTAGTAGCACATACTTTACTACTTAAAAAGTATTACGGTAAAGATAGCAATATTGTATTCTTTGGTCCTTGTGTAGCTAAAAAAGTTGAAGCTGATAGATACCCAGATAAATTAACACTTTCTTTGACGTTTCAAGAATTGACAGCATTATTAAGTAAACATAATATAAACATTTTTGAACCGGAAGAAGATAACTTAAATTTTGTTCCGTTTGCCGCAGAAGAAGGTTCTCTTTACCCTATAGTAGGGGGAATGATTAGCACAATGGGAGTTGACGAAAGAACAAGTGATATTGAAACTCTATCTATAAGCGGACTTCCTCATCTTAAATACTATTTAGAAGGAATCGAAACCGGCGAAATTGATAGAAAAATTTTTATTGAAGCTTTAGCTTGTGAAGGAGGATGTATAAATGGACCGGGAAAAATAATTAAATCAGCCGGACTTAAAGACAGGGTTAGTATTAAAGACACATTTAGAACTCTAGATAAAATAACAACAAGAATTACAACCGTTCCGGTATTTGAATCTATGAAATTACCAAAAGTAAAATCATCTATTTCACAATCCGAAGAAAAAATCAAAAAGGCTCTTTCAAAAATCGGGAAATTTAAACCCCAAGACGAATTGAATTGTGGGGGTTGCGGATATGATACTTGCAGATTATTTGCAGAAGCTTTATTAAACGGAAAAGCTGAAACCGAAATGTGCGTTTCGTTGATGCGTAAAAAAGCACTTAACAAAGCTAACGCTATACTAAAAAGAATGCCGTCAGGTGTTGTAATAATCGATTCGCAAATGCAAATTATTGAATGCAATAAACGTTTTGCGGAAATGTTCGGAGAAGAAACTCTTTCACTTTTTGAAGTTCTTCCCTCATTAAAGGGTGCGTTTATTGACAGAATAGTTCCCTTTGCAGATCTATTTAAATTAGCTCTTAGAACCGGAGAGGATATTTTTAGAGAAAACTTACGAGCAGGAGATAAGTTGTTACATCTAACTCTATTCACTATTGAACAAAAACAAGTTGTCGGCGGAATTATTCAAGATGCAACAAAACTTGAACTTAAACGCGAAGAAATAGCTAAACGTGCAAATGAAATTTTAAGAAAAAACTTAAATACGGTTCAAGGTGTAGCAAAATTACTAGGTGAACACATGGCAGATACCGAAATTTTATTACGTTCAATTGCAAAAGGATTTTCTATACCCGCAACAAATACACAAGTTGTTAAGGTTAAAAAGGAAAACTAAGATGGATAATAAAAATCTTTTTGTTGAAGTAGATTACGCTCAAGAAGAAAAAAACGGCGAAGAAATTTGCGGTGACTCTTTTGCATTAAAACAAATTCCGGAAGAAGAAAGACGAATTGTTGTACTTTCGGACGGTTTAGGCAGCGGAGTTAAAGCTAATATTTTATCTTGTATGACTGCTGAAATGGCTGTTAGATTTATAGCAAGTGACATGGATTTAATTGAATCGGTGAAAGTAATAATGGATGTTTTACCTGTTTGCGAAATACGTAAAATTAGTTATTCAACATTAACCGTTGTTGATTCATTGCTAAACGGTGAAACACGCATTATTGAAATGGATAATCCTCCTCACATACATTTAAGGGGAAATAAAGTTGTTAAAGACGAAAAAATAAAAGAATATACTGCTCCGGGTTGGCAAAATCGAACAATAAGAGTATCAACAACTAAAGTTGAACCTGAAGACAGAATAATAATATTTTCTGACGGAATTACTCAGGCAGGTTTGGGTAGTAAAAATTTTCACTTAGGCTGGCGCTTTAGCGGATGTTTAGAATATGCGATTAGTCAAGTTACAAAAGACCCTAAAATTTCTGCCAGAAAATTGGCGGCGAATATTATAAGCGAAGCCCTTACACACGAAGAAGATTATGTTCCCCATGATGATATGACATGTGCGGTTATTTATTTTCGTTCTCCACGTCGCACTATGGTTATATCTGGTCCTCCGTTTCATTCGGAACAAGATAGCGAATACGCCAACATGTTATCTGAGTTTAACGGTAAGAAAGTTATTTGCGGCGGTACTACGGCAAACATTATTGCCAGAGAATTAAAAAGAGAAGTATACACTTCCTTAAAACGTTATGGCGATTTACCCCCGGCTTCTACTATGAACGGAATAGATTTAGTAACTGAAGGAATTTTAACATTAAGTCGTACTTATCAACTCTTGAAAGATAGGGATGCTAAACATGACCCTTCAGCAGCAAGTGCATTAGCCGAATTATTGCGGGAAAGTGACATAATTGATTTTTATATCGGTACAAGAATAAACGAAGCACATCAAGACCCAACTTTACCGCGAGAGCTTGAAATTAGAAGAAACATCATAAAAAAAATTGTACGCGTATTGGAAGAACAATACTTAAAAGAAATTCACTTAAATTTTATATAGTATTATGTGAGAGTTAATATGGAAAAGATAATAATTAAAATATGTATGGGAACTACTTGCTTTATTTTATGTAATTCCGAATTACAAGAAATAGAAGAAGAAATCGATCCAAATTTATTGCCCTACATCGAAATAATGGGTTCCTCTTGTTTAGGATTTTGTAAAGAATCAAATTTTCATAAAATCCCCTGCGCAACTATTGACGGTAAAGTTATTGGAAATGTTAATAAAGCCAATTTATTAAAGTGTATTGAAGATGCTGTTAACGAAAAATTTGGGAAGGAATTAAGAAATGGAAAGTAATTTAGCAAGAATTAGACGTGAAGTTTACGTTAGAATTGCAAAAGCATTTTTTGAGGGGAATTTATCTGAAGAGATAAATCGAATTCCATTACAAATGAGACCAAAAAATTTTGGCGAAGCAACCCGGTGTTGTATTTATAAAGATAGAGCTATGATAAAATATAGAGCTATGGCAGCGTTAGGTTTAAGCATTGAAGATGAAATCGACGAATTAACTCCCCTTTCAGATTATGCTAAAATTGCGCTAGATACAGACGTAAACAATTCTCATTTAACAATTTTAACGGAACTTTGCAGCGGTTGTGTTAAAACTCATTATCATATTACAGATGCTTGCCAGGGTTGCGTTGCACGTCCTTGTACTTCAACCTGTGCAAAAGGGGCAATATCAATAGTTGATGGTAAAGCAAAAATAGACCCCTCCAAATGCGTAAATTGCGGAAGATGTTTGACTGTATGCCCTTATCAATCTATTATACGAGTTCCGATTCCTTGTGAAGAAGCTTGCCCTGTAGGAGCAATTACAAAAGATGAAACCGGAAAAGAAAAAATTGACGAAGAAAAATGTATATTATGCGGAAAGTGTTTAACTGCCTGTCCGTTTGGTGCAATTGCGGAACGTTCTCAATTGTTAAAAGTAATTCAAGCAATTAAAGAAAATAAAAATATTACTGCTTTAATAGCTCCTTCTATAACCGGGCAATTTCCCGGCAATATGGAGCAACTTCACAGAGCTTTGTTGTTACTTGGATTTACAAACGTTCTTGAAGTTGCCTACGGTGCAGAACTAACGGCTATTGAAGAAACTAAAGAATTTATGGAAAGGATGAAAGAAGGGAAACAATTTATGACCAGCAGTTGCTGCCCTGCTTATGTTCTTGCAGTAAAAAAACATCTAAATAAGTTGGAAGAATATGTTTCAACTACACCTTCGCCTATGATTTTTACGGGAAAATTAGCCAAAGAAAAATATCCCGAAACAATTACTGTTTTTATTGGTCCCTGTTTAGCTAAACGAAGCGAAGCTTTTAACAGTGAATATATTGATTATACCTTGACTTTTGAAGAATTAGGGACATTATTTATTGCCAAACAAATTGATGTACTAAAATGCGAACCTTTAGCTTGGGAAAAACATGCGGCAAAAGAAGCAAGATTATTTGCGGCAACAGGCGGAGTTGCAGGTGCCATAGGTGGGTGTATTAGTGAGGATATTCAATTTTTACCATTTGTTGTAAACGGTTACGATAAAAAAGAATTAAAACAATTAACAGGTAAACTAATAAATCAAAACCCCGGTAATTTTATTGAAGTTATGACTTGTGAAGGCGGATGTATTGCCGGACCATGTACAATAGCTAAACCAAATATCGCTTTACGTAGTGTTGAAACTTTTGCAAAAAAAGGTGAATCATTACCAACATTACAAGAGATTGAAATATAATTTTCAAATTAAACAAACACATCTCACCCCTCCTTACTGTCCAATTCGTTATGAGACGCTTTCCCCTAGCGTCTCATTTATTTTTTTAAAATTGTTTATAATAGTTAATTTTGATTAAACTATTTTGAATTTTTGTTATCACAAATCCTTCACATAAAAAACTTATTGTTTTATAACAACTTAGCTATTTAATAGTCGGTTTTACTAGCTTAGCTATCACATATCGATCACATATCCGTCACATAAACAACTTATTGTTGTATAACTACTTAGCTATTTAATAGCTGATTTTACTAGCTTAGCTATCACATATCAATCACATAAAAAATATAAATTTGTTCTTTACAAATTATTATAACTATTTTATTAATGCTATAACATTTTTTCTTAGAATTTTATCTTATTATTTAGCATTATTAAAACGATTTTTATATTTATTTTAGAAATATTAAAAATTTTTAGCAGAGTTTATTTATGGACTTAAATCATCCTTTAATAGAAAAATTTTTTAACCCGGACGAGAGGCTCAATAAAACTTGTCCCGAATGCGGAAGTAAGAATATTTCTTTTTTACTTTACGGGCTAGATTATGATGAAGAAATAAAAGAACTTATTGACAAAAAAGAAGTTTTTCATGTTGGATGTTTGATAAGTAATGAAAATTTAGTTTGTCGTGATTGTGAATTTGAGTGGTCTTCAATATCTGATCTTTGAAATAAACTATTATTTATTTTTATAACTATAGAATAAAACTTTCTGTTTTGGATTAAGTTTGTGTGCCTAATAAATTATCTCAAATAATCCATTTTGTTAATTTTTAAATTAGCCCCGCCATTTTGTTGAAAATCCGGATATTAAATGAATTTTATTCATAAAATTGTGTTCTGGGAATAATTATATCTTTCTTTCCTCATAATTATTTAGTATATTGTTCTTACATACTTAAATTAATTCTGTTTTACGGAGGTATAAAATGAAGTTAAAAGGATTTGTTGTATTATTATTAACATTTTTGAGCAATACTTTTTTTGCCGGAATTATTAACAATACTAGCAACTATGATAGGGCTGCTAATTTTTCTAAATCTTCCCCATCAATTGAAAGAGTAGTGCAATTTTACAGCTTATTAAAACGTAATAGTGAAATTGTAGTTCCCGGTGTTGTTTTTTTGGATGATAGTACAAAAAAGTTCATTTACACCTATGATATAAACGGCAACACTCTTTCCGAAATTACTGAAAATCTTGTAAATAATAATTGGGTTACTTCCAATAGAATTTTTGTATCTTTTGATTTTAATGGGAAATTATTAACATATAAAGAAGAATATTTAGATAACGGAATTTGGTTAATATCTTCAAATTTTATTAATCAATACGACCAAAACGGGAATTTAATTTTAGAAGAGTACCAGGACATTTATCTAGGTGAACTTGTATCCGGGGTAATTTCAAATACTTATAATTCAAGCAATTTAATAGTTACTTCTCTTGATGAAAGAATTATTGGTAACTCAAAAGAGAATTTTGAATTAACTGAATATACATACAATTCAGATAATAAGTTAATTAACAGAGTTGTTAAGAGTTGGAGTATTAACCAACAATGGAACTATTCATTACAAGAATTTTTCAATTATAATAATAACGGATTATTAGAAACTTATACTGTTCAAAGTAGATATAACAATAATTGGGTAAATATATTTAAAGAAAATTATTTATATAATAGCTTTAATAAAATTGCAGAAAAGAAAAACGAAATTGCAGTAGCCGATACTTGGTTAAATGATTCAAGAGAAACATTTACCTATAATACAAGCGGAAGTTTGACCAACTATCAACAAGAAATTTGGCAAATAAACGCATGGGTGAATTTAACGAAATTAGAATATTTGTATAATTCAAACGGCAAAATAATTATTGCAAGAAAAGAAACTTACGTTAACAATGCTTGGCAGCTTGATACAAAAATATATTATTCTTATAATGAAGAGAATAATTTTACAAGCGGTAATTGTATGGTTTTTGAAAATGATACATGGGTACCCGGAACCGGTGTATATATAACAACCTTCAATCAAGGAGAAGACACATTATATTACTACGGTAAAAACATTAATATTGATTTGATTAAAATTACCGAAACCGAAGACACAGATAATATTGTAAATAATTTTTCTTTATCCCAAAACTTCCCCAACCCATTTAATCCAAGTACAAATATTAGCTTTACTATTCCGAATTCAGGTTTTGTAACATTAAAAGTATATGACATATTAGGCAAAGAAATTGCAACATTAATTAACGAAGAATTAAATGCTGGCAATTACACAAAAACTTTTAATGCAACAAATTTAAGCAGCGGGGTTTATTTTTATAAATTACAGACAAGTAAGTTTAGCGAAACCAAAAAGATGATATTAATGCGATAGGAAATATGAAAAAGGAGTAATTTTAAATTACTCCTTTTTTATTCATTTTTTTAAGTATAGTAAAAAATCAATAAATATTTTTTCTAATTATTTCATCAACCGTCATTTCCGAATCTACTTTATACACTTTTTCATGAAAAGAATTTAAATTTTCGAGGATAGATAATAGTTCAAGTTTTGATGAGATGTTTAAATTTCCCGTCTTTAATTTAACTGTTTCCGTAAATCTGTTAAAAATAGCATCTTTAATTTCAACACCTTGTTTGGTCAGTCTAACTCTTTTAATTCTTTTATCTTCTACATCCGTAAATTCTTCAACTAATTTCATTGCAATTAATCTTTTTAAAATTTGTGTTCCGGTTGTTAATTCTGTTACCGTATCAAAATAAACTTCATTTTTTGCAGGATTTTTTAATTTATATATAGAAAGTAAAAAATAAAATTCGTCAATTGAATTTATACTAAAATCTGCCAAAATCTTTTTCGAATAAAATCTTGAAAATTTCGAAAGTCTATTAATTAAATATGCTATTTTTCTATCGACCTCCGTTTGGTCAAAATTCTCGGTTAATTTACTATCCATAGTTAATAAATACCAATTAAAAAAATCGGTTAAATCCTCTTTACCGGTTTTTTCAAAATATTCTTGGTACAAATTAACTAATTTTACTATATTTTTTCCGTCCATATAGCTCCATTTACTATTTTTATGTTGCTTTTTAAAATATTTTACTACATATTTGTAGTAAATATACGATTTTTATCACTAATCTCAAAATTAATATTATGCTTACAAAAAAACTACATCATTTAATTATTTTTTTATTATTTGTCCTCCCAAATGTATTGGAGCTAAAAGCGGATACGTTACGAGTAGGTTTTGAAGATAACGATTGGTTCTCTCTTTTACTAAGATATGGACCTAATGATAACCCGGCACAACAAGATACGAATTATACCGTTAAGATTTTTAACGGTCAAGCTCACTATATAATTCCAAGCGGGACGCCGGGTGTTAGAATGTCGGGATTTTTAGATTTACCCGAAAACATGGTACCCATAAAAGGTAACTTAAACATCGAATGGACTTTCCCGGATGTTTCACAATTGTTAACACTTGGAAGTACTACACAATTTGCAATTGCCGGTTGTTACATTAGAGGAGAGATGAATCATTGGCAAGGCGGGTTATTCGGAGATTATTGGTTCGCATTTGCAAATGTTAACGGACAAAAACTTTCGGTAATTAGACAAGGGAATGCTAATCTTTATACCGAACCTTTTACGGCAACACAAGCAGTTATTTATCAAATTAAAAAAAATGGGGATAATATTTTTCAGTTTTGGGTTAAATACGATTCGGAAAATTGGCATCAAGTGGGCAATGATATTACCATATCATTAAATCCAAATACCGTCGGAGCAAATTATGATGTAGCTGTAACGCACGTTAGAGTACTAGATTTAAGCGGGATAGCGGTAGATGTTAGTGCAGATGATTTTATATGGTACGGAGATAATATTATTACTACCGTTGACGAGGATAAAGTTACTTCACGAAATTTTGAATTATATAACAACTACCCTAACCCGTTCAACCCTACCACAACTATTAAGTTTTCCCTAAACGAGCAAATGCCAATCAAAGTTGTTATTACAGATTTATTGGGTAGATATATTGCTACTATTAGTGAAGGAACTTTTAATAAAGGTATTTACACCAAAACTTTGAATGCTGATTTATATAATCTTTCGTCCGGTATTTATATTTATACTTTACAAACACCAAAAAGAATTATTTCGAAAAAAATGCTACTACTAAAATAAGGGATTAAAATGTCAAAATTTGCATTTACTACTAATTATCAACAGAGTAATTTTTATGGTTGTTGGAAAAGTTATTCTTCTGAATTTCTAAAAAACAGCTTTTATGAAACATTAATTATAGAAATTGGCAGTAACACTTGGAAAAAACAATCTACTTATTATGCAGACAATGAATTATTAAAGCCAATTTACAGTGTATTCACTGAAGGTTTTTATCAAATAACCGGAAGATCTAAGACATTAAAATATACAGAAAATATCCTTTTTTATGTCAATATTAAAATTTTAACTTTACTTACTGAAGATCAAGAATTAATAAATAAATTAAGTTTTGCGGATTGCAATTTACTTAAGGATAAACCTGTGGATATTTCCGAGACAGGTTGCTCATTTATTAAATCTATTAAAGACATACCAAAAGAGTATGACATTATTAAGCAAGAAAATGATCAGTTGTTTTTAGGTGCAAGGGTTACGGATTTAAGCACCGAATCATTACGTCCCACATTTTTTAATTACCCGCTTAGACGTTTTGACAAAGCCAAAGAAGGTACGACTGTTACAATTTCAGAAAGACCAATTTACGCTATTATTAACGTTACAATAAAAGATAGAGAAAAATTTATGGAATATGTAATAGGTCATTTACCGACTATTGACATGTACGGCGGCAAAATAATTTTTGAAAGCAACGATAATAAGGCTGTAATAGGAGAAGTAACGGGTAATTTTTTCTTAATTCAAGAGTGGAAATCGGAATCTGATTTTTATGAATGGTGGAACTCACCTGAATACAAACCATGGAGAGAGATGAGACATTTAGGTGCAGACGTTAACTTAATTTTATCAAAATCTTTAAGGTAGGCAACAACATGATACGAATTTTAGTTATATTTTTGATATTTTTTAATATGTCAATTTTTGCACAATTCGCATTTTTATATAGCTCCTCAGGTGCAGAATACGGAAAGGCAAACTGTGTTGACAATAATAACAACTACATAGAAGCGGCATTATTTCAAAACAGTATTAACGTCAATCCAAACGGAAATTTTACATTAACTTCTAGAGGAATGATTGACGTTGCTTTAGTTAAATATGATAACAAGGGAAACTTAGTGTGGGGAAAACGTTTCGGCGGAACTAATACAACAGATGCACCACACGGAGTTGCTACAGATTCTTTAGGGAATATTTATGTAGTCGGTTATTTCGGTAATCCAAATCTAGCTAACGTTGCTGTCGATTTTAATCCTAACGGGGGTAATAACATTAATACAAAATCAGGTTTTGATGCATTTTTGGCTAAATATGATAAAGACGGTAACTATGTTTGGGCGTTAGGTTTAGGAAACACTTTGGGTAATACCGAAGAGCGTTGCTGGGATATTTACACCGATAAAGATGGGAATAGTTATATATGCGGAGGAATGGAAGGGAGTATAGATTTTAATCCATTGGGAACACCCAACATAAAATCAGTTACCGGAGAGGTAGGTTTATTTTATGCAAAATACGATAAAAACGGAATAAATATATGGGCAAACGTAATTTCGGCGAATGATACAAGTGTGTTTTATGAAGCATATACAGCAATTGACGTAAACGAAAACGGAGATGTTTATATCGGCGGTAATTTTAGAGGAACCAACGTTAGCATAAGTAATGACGGTAATTTTTTGCTTTCAAGCAACGGACAAACGGATATGTTTATTGCCAAAATTAATAATCAAGGTAAGATTATATGGGCAAAAAGAATTGGCGGCACTAATCAAGATATATTAAGTCCGGGGGCATTACGTTTAGATAATAACGGCTATCCGTATATTACCGGAAGAATTTCCGGTATGGTAAATTTTAATACTTCGGGAGGAACGAACACTATAAACTCCTCATTATTTCTCGCTTCTTACGATACATCGGGAATATTAAGAACTACTTACGGGATGACATCCAACCCGGGTGACGGTGGTCATAGAATTGATTTTGATAGTAAAAATAATATTTATTTAGCGGGTTGGATTAACGGGACTGTAGATTTTGACCCCACTTCATCGGTTCATAATGTTACTGCCGTTTCTCCTACTGCAGATGCATTTATTGCAAAATATTCAAGTTCGGGTAACTTGTTATGGATAAATAATATTGGTGCAACTAATTCAACTTCTAACAACATAGCTGCGGGTTTAGTTGTTGATTTGGAAGATAATAGTTATATAACCGGACAGTTATTCGGCACTAACTCCGATTTTGATCCGTCTCCAGATAATCAATTAATTTTTTCTAGTTCCGGGCTTAACGATTGTTTTATAATAAAAAATGATTCAACCGGAAATTTATGGTTATTAAATACATCACTTACAAGAGAAGCACAACTAATTACTGATTCATTTCAACTTAATCAAAACTACCCCAACCCGTTTAACCCAAATACAAATATAAGCATTACTATTCCGAAATCTTGTTTTGTAACATTAAAAGTATATGACATTTTAGGTAAAGAGATTACAACATTAATTAACGAAGAACTAAGTGCGGGCGATTACACAAAAACTTTTAATGCAACTAATTTAAGTAGCGGGGTTTATTTTTATAAATTACAGACAAGTAAGTTTAGCGAAACCAAAAAGATGATTTTGATGAGATAAAATTAGTAGAAATTCCGATATTTATTACTGCAAAGTAAAAAATTAATTTTATTAACTTATTACTTTAAGTAATTCTTCGTTGTTTATATTTGTCGGAATTCCTTCTTTTGACCAATGGTTTTTACATCCGCAATAATCTAACAACACACATTGCGAAGGGATATTTAATGCACGCAATTCCAAACCGCCTTGCATTAAATTTAGGGGACAAGCAACACCTATAACTCCTATCTCGGTTGTGTTTTCCCACTTTTTTAGCCAGTTTGAAAAATCGGAAGAATGAGGAATAATATATGTTTCGCAATTATATTCTTTTACTTGTTCTTTTATTTTATTAATATTACAAGTCTTTGAGCATCCGGTACACAAATAATCTAAGCCCATTTTTTTAGCTTTGCACAATTCAGCCGGCTTTTCTCTCATACAAGCAGGTAATAGCAGTGCACGTCTTTTGGTAAGTTCGTATTTTTCTTTAAATGCACGGTTAAGTAATTCCGCACCAACCATACTTAAATGATATTCAACTTCTTTTCGTCCGCAAAATATATAATCTTCTTTCCATTTATAATCATCCAAATTTTCTTCAATAAATTTATCCACATTTTTGGTATAAACCGATAATTTGTTTTTAGCTTTTATTATAAAATTATCCGTTAAAATAGATATTTGTTCAAAAATTTCGATTCTGTCATTAACCGATTTTGTTTGTAGATAATTATTAAACATTTTTGTTCTTTTAACTTCTTCTTTAAATTCATTGGTAGATTCCAACCACAAATTTAACAAATCTAAATTATTATCATTACTTTCAAAGTAAGTTTCTTCAGCTTTTTCGCTTAAGTAATAAGTTGCCAAAACACCTCTTACTCTATCGCTAATTTCTTTAGAGTAACTATTCACTTTACGTAGTTTTATTAAATTTGTAAATAATAATGCCTTTAATTTATTAATTTTTAAGGCATGCGGATAATATATTTTATATGTTACGCCCATAAACAGCAAGTCGTATAAATATTCGTAATTGGTTCTTAATTCTTCGATATTGTTTTCGGTAATATAAAGTTTATAATCCCCTAAAATTGTTTTAAAACTATGTGGTAAATTATCAAATAATTCATCAACAAATAGTTTAATACTTTCGTAATAGTTTTTTCCGGTAACTTCTTTCTGCAAGTTATAAGTTAAATAGTTCATAATATTTTATTATTTATTTCTTATTAAGTCGTATTATATCAAATTTTGTTGCATTATATTTGTGTTAAGATATCAGCGTTATGATTTCAATCACAATAAATTTCCGTCATTTGTGTCACAAATCACATTTTATTCCCTAATTTTTGGAAAAATCAAATTATCTAGGTATGTTTACAATTTAAATTTATATGGGACAAGGTTATGCCATATTTTACAAATTTTATTTATTATGTAATTATTTTAGTTTTTATTACTTCAAATTTAAACGCACAAGTAAAAGATTTAAAGTCGATTGGTAAAAAACAAACCGCATACAATAACAACAAAAAAGAGGCGACAAGTCTCCCCTCCTATATTAACGAATCGTTTGAAGAAGAATTTCCACCGGAAGGTTGGACTAAATATAATTTGTACGACGGCACAGGATGGAACCAACAAGTTGTAGGTACTTCTCCCATCCCCGGGTGGGCTGGAGGAATAATAACACCTACACCGAACGGTAAAGGAGGAAATAAAATGGCTTTTTGCACATATGATACCGGCGGATTTATAAAAAATGATCAATGGTTAATTACTCCTCAAATTACTAATATTTTACCTAATTCATTTTTAATTTTTTGGTTAAGAAAATATTCTGTGAGTTATAGAGATACCATAAAAATAAATATCTCCACAACAGACAACCAACCTACTTCATTTACAAACTTACGTACATTAGATTTTGCTGCTTCAGATAGCGGTTGGAATAAATACGTAATTGATTTGGACCCCTACAATGATAAGAATATCTACATTGCTTTTCAAGAAGTTGTAAGTGATAATTATAATGAAGGGGATGCTATTTTTCTTGATTTGGTTCAAATTACCGATGAC
>JAEXOD010000118.1 GCA_023447335.1 Bacteroidota bacterium | reverse complement strand
TATTATTACTAGAATAATTGGCAGTTAATTCTAAATTTACAAAAGTTGTAAAGTCACCAAAGTTTCCGCTAAAATCTTTCTTGAAAAACAAATTTAATTGCTGTGATAAAAATGAGTTCCTTGCATTTGCGGTAATAGTTTTTATTGGGTTACCGCCAAGTAGATACGGATTAATCGGCAATTTAATACTGTAATCCGAAAAATAATTATAGTAACCCTGAAAATATCCGAACACCTCTAAATCGCTTGATTGTCCGAATATTGAACTACTAAAAAAAACAAAAGAAATTAAAGCGGTTGTAAAACGTTTTTTCATAAAAAACCTCAGAAATTAATTAGAAGATACGAACTAAAAAGCTTACAATTAACTTTAATTATCGGATATTTTATTGTAAACTTTAGATTGTATATAACAAATAATGGTAATTTTATATGTATTTGGAAAAATAAAGAATTCTATTTTAATAAAAAAATTAAATAATTGTAAATAATTTTAAAAAAAACCGGCATTCCTTGTGGGGTTCGGAATGCCGGTAGAGGGGAGGTTACCACGACACAAAATTAACTTATCTACTAGCTAATCTTTCAATCTTGTTTGTTAGTATTCTAAAGTTATCTTCAGGATTTGCATCCAAATTAAGATTAACTTCACCAAATTGTTCGGTATTTTTTATATATAAATAGGCTAAGTGCGCTTGATATCTAATCTTAATGGATGATCCATTTAATGACAGACCTTTTAATTTAGATAAAATACCGCCGTAATTAAATTCCGGATATTTGTTTTTCAGCATCACTGATTGATAAATGCATGATTCGATTAGTCCGTCAATATTAGAATCTAATCCTCGTACAATATTAGGTATCCCTTTTTCTACAAAGTAGTTATTTGATACTGCTTTAGTAGCACTTAAAGAAACTAACATCACAATAATTAACAGTACTTTTTTCATTTTTATTACTCCTATATGTTTTAGGTGTTTGCATATAGTGTTTCAATCTGCATGCCAAGTAATTTAATCACCAATGAAAACTATTTAATTAATTACATAACTTATTTTTTAGTAATAAGTTATAATTATTTTGAATTGATTGAAAATGTTTAGTTTATCAAATAAGAAAAAAAGCTATATAGTGCCACAAAACTGCAGATGATTTCGAATTTATTTAAAAGACTAAAATATCCTTATATATTATTCCCACTTACTAATTAAATATATAAAATAATTATACTTTTTGACTGTTATTTAACTTATTGTAATATTTATAGTTACAGGCACTATTAAGCGACTTAACGTTATATTAACATGAGAATTAATATTCTGTATTTAATATAATGAGTAATTGCTCTTTTGTGGCATTATGCACAAATGTGGCAGGTATTTATTTTTTCCTATGCAATCTATTGTTTAACGCTCTTCTGGATAATCCGAGTAATTCGGCAGCCAATGTCTGATTTCCTTCAGTTCGTTTTAACGCTTCTTCGATTAGTATGTTTTCAATTTCTTCTAGAGTCGGAAGAGTATAGGGAGAAAAATTAACAATCGGTATTTTTTCTAATTCAGATATTTCCGAAAATACTTGATTCGATTTTTTAAATATTTTCTCTTTTATAGGTTCTAGAGAAAGGATACCCGATTTATGCGTGCTAACGGCATCAAACATTAACCCTTGAAGCTCTCTAACATTTCCGGGGAAGTTATAATTTACCAATAAAGTATATATTTCTTTCGGTAAGGTTGGTTTTGGCTTTCCTAAACTGTTTGCAGCCAACTCTGCGAAGTGATTTATTAGTAAAGGTAAATCTTCCAGCCTTTCGCGTAAAGGAGGCAATTGTATTTGATGAGTATATAATCTATAATAAAGATCTTTTCTAAATTGATTGTTAACTAGCCTTTCTTCTAGGTTATGTAATGTTGCACAAATTATCCTTGCATCACTTTGTTTGGCAATATCACTCCCTAAAGGATAATAACTTCCCTCTTGCAATAGCCGAAGTAATTTTACTTGAGATTCCGGACTTAAATCACCTATTTCGTCCAAAAATAAGGTACCTCCTTCGGCTTTCTCTATTAACCCTTTCCTTTCAGTATCGCTTCCCGTATAAGCACCCTTTTTATGTCCAAAAAGCGTATCGGAAAATAAATTATCATCTAATCCTGCAACATTTATACTTACAAGTTCTCCGGTTCTTCCGCTTAAAGTATGAATTGCTCTTGCAATTAACTCCTTTCCTACTCCGGTTTCCCCGGTTATTAGTACCGGTAACTGTGTTTTCGAAATTGCTTCGGCATATTTAAAAATTGCTCGAAGTGCAGGGGATTTTGTAACGATTTCGGTAAATACTTCCGGATTTTCTAATTCGTCCTTTAATAAATATCTTTTTAATATTTTATTTTCGTTTTTTATCTCTCGTAAATTTAACCCGCCTTTTACCGTTGTTGCAAGTCTAGTGCTATCTACCGGTTTAAGAATATAGTTAAACGCACCTGCTTTTATACAAGAAACTGCGTTTTCAACATCATTAATTGCTGTTATTATAATTACCGGAATTTCGGGATATTTTTCAATAATTAACGGAAGTAACTCTGTCCCTTTTATGTTAGGCATATTTATATCTAAAATTACTAGCGAAAACTCGGCTGTTTTTAATATATCCATCACTTTTGTACTTTCACTTTCAGTAACAAGGTTATTTATACCGTTTGAATTTAATGCTAACTCGGCACTTGATAAAAAGTTTTCCTCGTCATCTACAATTAAAATCGGCAGTTTTGGATAAACTCGGCTTCCCATAATTTCTCCTAAATTTATAAAATAGGTAATATAACTGAAAAAATAGTTTTTTTCCCAATCTCACTATTCACTTTAAGCTCCCCTCCGTGGCGTTTAATTATATTGTATGAAATATATAAACCTAAACCTGTTCCTCCTTCTTCCCGTTTAGTGGTATAAAAAGGGTCAAAAATATGTTTCAATTTTTCTTGTTCAATTCCTTTCCCCTCGTCTTCAACATCAATAGTAACTATTTTTTTATCACTGTTATAATTAGTAATTATTTCTATTTTGTTACTTGTATCTGTCAACGCATGGCAAGCATTAGTTATTAAATTAATTATTACTTGCTCAAGTTGCTGTAAATTACCTTTAATTTTCGGAATCTCTTTATTATAATTAACAATAAAATTTACCGTAGATTTCTTAATTAAACTTGCGGTTAACATAATTGCATTTTCTATTACTTCGTTTATATCCGTATCATAATCATACGTAAATTCGTCATCCTCTTTTTTGGCAAAGTTAGTTAATCCTTGTGTAATTTTCTGTATTCTCACTGCCCCCTTGAATATTCCGTCAATCGAATTTTTAATTTTTTCAGCCGAATTACTATATACCATCCCGCCTAGTAAAAAATCACCGTTTTCATTATAGTATTCATTAAGTATAGGTTGAATATCATTCCAAACCCTGCTTAACACAGAAACATTTATTAAAATAAAGTTATTTGGGTTATTTATTTCGTGTGCAATACCGGTTGTTAACGTACCGATAGAAATCATTTTATCAGCTTGAATAAGTTGTTTTTGTTTAATTTCTGTTAACTCTTCGGCAATTTTTCTTTCGGTAATATCATTTATAAGTCCGTCATAATATAACAGCTTCCCTTCATCGTTTCGAGATAATACTATACTATTTTTAACCCATTTTAACTTTCCGTCACGATGATAAATTCTATGTTCTAAAGGAGGCATATCTTTTCCGGAAAGAGCGTCTTTAGCTTGTTGAAGTACTTTTTCTTTGTCATCTTCGTGCACCATACTATACCACAATTCAGTATTGGCGTCAAAATCTTCAGACATATAACCGGTAACTGCCAAACATCCCGGACCGTGATAAGTTTCTACGGCAATTCCGTCTTCAACTTTTACGGTATAAATATAATCGGTTAAGAGTTTTAATAGGCGACTATATCTTTCTTGTGCATCTATTATCTGTTTTTCCATAAACTTCCGTTTTTATCATACAAATATAACAAAACAACTTTTTAAGTTTACTTAATAAAACTTAAACGGCTTTTACCTTTACTGTCTTTAATATGATTAGAGGGGTATAAAAAACAAGCCCGACCTTGTTAGATCGGGCTTGCTCTGGTTTTGCGCCTTAGAGGCGCCTGGGCAAAGGAGGGTTTGAGGGCACTTCAA
>JAEXOD010000221.1 GCA_023447335.1 Bacteroidota bacterium | reverse complement strand
CTACTACAATAAGAGATATTAATAGATTCGGCAATAAATATTTTGCAGCATCTTCTAATGCGGGTATATATGTTTCGGATAACGGAGTAGATTGGCAACAAAATAATTCCGGTATTACGGGATTAGTTGCAACTTGTTTATTAAACACCGGTAGCGATTTATTTTGCGGCGTTTTGCAACGAGTTTATAAATATGATCAAGCAAATTTTGTTTGGATAAGAACAAGTAACGGATTACCGAATTCTTCGGTTAACTCTTTAGCTTATTTTTCGGATAATTTAAATAGTTATTTAGCAGCAGGTTTATATTCATCAGTTTCGGAATTTGCAATTTCTAATGATTACGGTTTAAATTGGGTTGTAGCAGATGATGCTTTACCTAACGTACCTGTTTATACTGTTATAGCCGTTAATAATGTGCTTTTATTAGGAAATGATTACGGAGTATATATTTCTCACGATAAGGGAAATAATTGGAGCGATTTTAGTCAAGGATTTACAGGTGCATCTTATGCAACTTTTTTAACAAAAGGCTTAAACGACATATTTGTACTTTACAAAGGGGGAGTTTGGAAAAGGAATTTATCTGATTTTGTTACTTCGGTAGAAGAAAATCACAATAATATTCTTAGTTATTCATTAAATCAAAATTATCCGAATCCTTTTAATCCTTCAACCACAATTAGTTTTAGCCTTCAAGTTAACGGATTCGTATCTTTAAAAGTATTTGATAGCTTAGGTAAAGAAGTATCAACACTATTAAATGAAGAAAAAGAAGCAGGTTCGTATTCAATAAATTTTGATGCCAACAATTTAAGCAGTGGCGTATATTACTATAAACTTACAACCGGAAATTTTACTCAAACAAAAAAGATGGTTTTAATTAGGTAATTATTCTTAATTAATGGGTATGTAAATAAATATTTCATACCCATATTTTTTTATACATTTGGGATATTAATGAACATTTAGTTAGAAAGTATTAATATTTTACCCCAGCTCAAAAGTTGTAATTCCAAAAACTTTATTCATGTTTATTTTTGGCGTTCCGTTTTTATACATACGCGCAGTTTCGAATACATAATTCATGTTGTATTTATTTACTATTTTTACGGATAACGGGTTAGTTTCGGGGATGTCAAAATAAACATTATCGGTTTCGTTAACTTTATTTAATAATGAAAGTAATAATTCTTCGGCTATTATTTCGTTATCGGCAAATAAAGGACCAATTTTATATCCTTCTTCACATTTTCTTATTGTCCCATAACCTTTTATAGAATTATTTTGTGTGTGGCAAAGTGTGAAACTTTCGGGGGATTTAATCCACTCGCTTAAAAATTCCGGACGGGAAGACGGGAAACACTCAGAATCATATTTTATTAGTTCATTAAAGGAGATTGAATCAATATCACAAATATAGGGGTTAATATTTAGGTTTTTAATTCCTTGTGTTTTATATCGTATATTTCTATGAGCATAAACAAAACCGGATTTCTTATAATTTTCTTGTTGGTCAACTACACCGTCTAATCCGCATATCATACCGTTTAACGATTCAATTGCTCTATTCCATAATTTAATACCGTAACCTTTACCTCTAAATTCCGGCTTAACAACATAAAAACCGACAAAGCTAAAACCTGATTTGTATTTTATTGCCGTAATTACACTAATAGGTTCGTCATTCAGAAATCCGATCCACCATCCTGTAGGATCAGTTTTATAGAAAGCATTTAAGTCGTAAATTCCGGGATTCCAACCTTCCTTAGAAGCCCAATCAACTGCAATTTTTGTTTCATTTTCGTTCATGTTACGAATAGTATAATTCTCGTATTGCATAAAAACCCCATAATTATTTTAATTAAAAAATAAGAATATTTAATTAAAATAAAAAGTGAAATTTAAAATTAAAAAGGGGACTTGATTAATCCCCTTAGAATATAAAATCAAAAAAAATAAAATTATCTATTATTTCTTTTTTTCCCGCTTCTTCCGTTATCTTTAGAAGGAGTCCAATTATCTTCAAATCTTGTTCTTGTGTTACCGGATGAACGTTCCGATCCTCTTCTGTCTCTATCGCTTCTTTGTTCACTTCTTCTTTCATTTGAAAAAGGTTTTTCGGGTCTACTTGGTTTTTTATCACTTCTGCGATTTTGTTTTTTATCGCTGTCAGTTCTAAAGCTTCTACGTTCGTCTTTTCTCTCACTACCTCTTTCGGGTCTAGATGAGCTACGACGTCCTGAACCGCTACCACGTTTAGATTCCGAAACTTCTACAATAATATCACGTTTTTTAAGCTTTTTATCTTTGAATGAGCTAATTATTGAATCTGCATAACTTGATTCGATCTCAAAGAAAGAATAATTTTGTAAAATTTCAATTTCGCCAATTTCAATATCTTTAGTTCTTGTATAATCGTTAATCATTCCGATTAAAGTAGTAGGGCGTAAGTCATCAGTTCTACCCAAGTTAATAAAGAAACGTGTAAATTCATAATTCGCACTTCTTTTACCTGATTTGGTTTTCTTAACTTCCATCGGAGTATTAAGATCGGGCATATTTTTATAATAATCTAAGAATCTGTTGAATTGAACGGAAACGAATTTTTTAATTAACTCTTCATAATCCAACCATTCAAGTTTTTTGAAAATAGTAGGTAAGTATGGATCAATCTGTGAGTAATCTACTTCAGTTTTTTCTACTGTATCAATTAAATTAAATAATTGTTTTTCACAAACTTCTTGACCTGTAGGTACATCTACGTATTTAAAAGTCTTATTAATTTGTTTTTCAATAAATTTAATTTTACTTTTATCTTTTAAGCCGGCTATAATAATAGAAATTCCTTTTTTACCTGCTCTACCTGTTCTACCGCTTCTATGAGTATAAACTTCGTTTTCGTCAGGTAAGTTATAGTTAATAATATGTGTTAATGAATCAACGTCAATTCCGCGAGCAGCAACGTCGGTTGCAACCAATAATTTTAAGTTTCTGATACGGAATTTATTCATAACTGTATCTCTCTGAGCTTGAGATAAATCACCGTGCAATGCATCGGCATTATATCCGTCATTCATTAATGCTTCGGCAACTTCTTGAGTTTCTTTACGTGTACGGCAAAAAATAATTCCGTAAATATTTGGAAAGAAATCAACAATTCTTTTTAATGCTAAGTATCTATCCTTAGAATGGACAAAATAACACATATGCTCAACGTTTTCGGCACCGGTGTTTTTCTTACCAACAGAAACTTCAATAGGGTCATGCATATAATTTTTTGCAATTGCCATTACTTCATTAGGCATAGTTGCAGAAAATAATAAAGTATTTTTTTCAACAGGAGTTTCTACTAAAATGCCTTCTAGTTCATCTCTAAAACCCATATTAAGCATTTCGTCTGCTTCATCTAAAACAACAGTTTTAACATTAGATAAATCAACTACATTTCTGTTTATTAAATCTAAAAGTCTTCCGGGAGTAGCCGAGATAATATGAACTCCTTTCTGAATTTTTTGAATTTGTCTATCAATACTTGCACCACCGAATATAGCAGCAATGCTAATATCAGGTTTGTTTTTAGCAAAAGACTGCAAGTCATCTGTAATTTGCAAACATAATTCGCGAGTAGGGCTAAGAATTAAATATTGAACTCTTTTAAGTCTTGTATTTACTTTCTGAATTATCGGTAATCCAAAAGCGGCTGTTTTACCGGTTCCTGTTTGAGCTAAGCCAACAACATCTCTGCTATCTTCTTGTAAGAGAATAGGAATTATTTTTTCTTGAATAGGCATTGGAGTTTCAAAACCTAATTCCTTTATTGCTTCTAAAATTTTGGGTTCTAAACCCATTTCTTCAAATGTCATTTTTAACCTTTGATACCTTTTTTAAGGTAATTTTAATTATTAAATTATTTTATGAATAAACCTAAAGTTCAATTTAATCGGGTATTTTGGGAAAAGTAATGCGGAAAAGGCAAATACACTATCATAAAATTTACAATCTTAAATATAATAAATTTATTTGAAATAACTTAATCTTTTTTTATCTTATTATATCAAAATGGAATAATAATGAATAATAGTGAAATACTTGATTTTTGCAGGGTGAAAAAGTTTAATGAAAAGGGATACGGATTTCTAAAAAGTTTAATTTATCCGGGAGATATTTTCTTTCATTTTTCTCAAATTAAAAGTGAAGAGATAAAAGAAAAATTAGATAAAATGAAACATGGTGATTTTTTCCTTTTTTTTATAAGTAAAACTACAAACGAAGGGAAAAGAAAAGTAGTAAAACTATGGTATAATTTGTTGGACGTACCCGAAATTTATCTGCCTGATTTTTTGGATTTAATCATATCAAAATTTGAGGATGATAAAATAAATGTCTTCGATTTATTATTTGTATTCGGTGAGTACAGAAAAAAATATGAACTGACCGGTCAGCAGTTAATTAAAATATTTAATAGCAAAAAAATTAAACACAATCCTACAACAATTTTAAAATATTTAAAAAGTGAAGAAATCGATTTGCTTAAAGATACTTTAGAAATAGATCAATACAAAGAAAACAAACCATATTGGTATGATGAATTAATTAATTTTAACACGGAGCAATAAATGGAAACGATATTAAATAATGATACTAAACAAAAAATTTTAAAGCGAATTAACAAATTGACTATTAAGAGTGAACGATTATGGGGGAAAATGAATTGCAATGAAATGGTGTGTCACTGTACCGACCAAATTAAAATGGCACTTGGAGAAATTAATTGCAAAACAATAATGCCTGCTTTTATAGGAAAGATTATGTTTTATTTAATAATGCTAGGAATGCCTACTCCAAAAGGTAAAATAGAGACTGCTCCGGAATTAAAACAAGGAGTAGGAGGGACTAAACCCGGAAATTTTGATAAAGATCTGGAACAATTAATTGGTTTAGTTCAAAATTATGAAAAGCTATATTCATCAGATATTAAAAATCCGCATCCCGCTTTTGGTAAATTATCAAAAGGAGAATGGGGTAGATTAATTTATTCTCACTTGAATCATCATCTTTCTCAATTTGGTGTTTAAGTTTTTGGTTTTTAACCTAATTAATAAATAATAAATGTAATTCAGCAAAAAAAGTCATTTTTAATCATTAAAATTCTTAGATTATCTTAGATAAGCACCTTTAATATTGCTAATTTCGAATTAAATAGGGCTGTAATCTCATTATAATTACAATACAGCCCCATTAAAACTTTACAAAAATGATTATCTAATTACTTTAAATAAATCATCTTTTTAGTTACAGTAAAATTCGGTGTTGTTAATTTATAAAAATAAACTCCTCCGGATAATTGTTTTGAAATTGAATTTGTATTAAATTCTACAACATGGTTTCCGGCATTAAAATCTTTGTCAATTAATGTATAGATAAATTGACCTAAAGAATTATATACTGAAATATTCACATTTTCTTTTGCAGGAATCGTAAACGATATTTTTGTACTCGGATTAAACGGGTTTGGATAATTTTGATCTAAGTTATAAGAAAAATTTAAGTTATCATTGAAAAATACCTTCCCTAATAATGTTTTAGTTCCGTCCGAATCTATTTCCCATAAATTGTAAAATCCTTTTTTAATTTGGGATAAAGGAATAGAACAAAAGTATTTAGTTAATTCGTTTGTTGTACCTGAGGCATTAATTGTTGTTAATTGCTCATTATTAAAGATCGTTCCGTCAATAGAATAACTTATCTCAAAAAAGGATGAATTTAATTCTGAAGCTGTAACCCAAGTAAAGGTTATATCGTCATTATTTAATGAATAATTAAAGGAAATAAGATTAACTGCTAAAGGAGTTGTAACTAAAAACTTATAATAGCCGTTAGGGGCAGTCATCGGTTTAGAAATAGTTTTACCGTTAACATTACTTGCAGAAATATAATAGTAAACAATTGTTCCTTCGGGCTGTTGAGGAATATATGTGAAAAATGAATCTACACCCACTTTTGTCATACTGATCGATTGGTATTGTGAGTTTATGTTTGTCTTATAATAAATGTTTGCTGAGGAGATATCGTATATTGATTGAATTTTTGAGCCCACTAAATACCCTTGAGAAGTTAAATAACTTTCATCGATTTTAGCGTGTGAAATAAGTATCGGATTATTTGCTCCGATCTCTTTGGTGATACAATGAATTGCACCTAAAGAAGGAATAATTGAATTGCAATTAATTCCTACAACATTGTACCCGGGCATAGCTTCGCGATAAATTCTAAGTGCCGTAGTATCGTAAAATGTTTCATAAGTTGGTACAATTACTGTTTTATTTACAATCACGCTATTTGTATAAGTTCTATAATCACCACCGTTGTTTGGGTATAAATTATTTTGCGGTGGCATCGGAATTCTAACAACTTTATAAGGTCTTCCGTAGCAAGTTAAATAGTTATTCAAAATATATTGTAAATTTGCTTCAATTTGTGGACCGTCAGCAATTCCTTGAGGGTATTGACCTACCAAAATAGTCTCTTCATCTAATAATTTCATGTGCATATCAATATGATGAATTTCATCATAGGGTAAAGTTTGCATTTTAACATATCGATTTATCCCCATGAATTTATTCATTATATTATTAATCTCCGATTCAGTTTTCCCTGAATTTTCCGTTAATACAAGTTTAGACGCAAAGCCGTTGCCGTGACCGTCGGTCATAAAATTCCCACCGGTATTAATAAAATTGTACGGATTAACAGTTGTCTGATAAATCGGGTAACCGTATTTAGTAGCAAAAACGGAGGGGATCAAATCATCTTGAGGACGGGGTCTGTTGTAAATCCAATCAATAATATATAAACTATCGATATTTTCAGAATACACTGTCCATGGTCCGTAATCTCTACACCAAATAGAATTGAAACTTGCAATGATAAACTTTAAATTAGTATGCGGAACTCCTCCGGATGTTAAATAGCTTTTAACGCTATTAGAATCATTGCAAACAATATAAACATTTCCTTCTTCTTGTGCATAGTCTACAATTTGTCTAAGTATTGATGTTTGAGAAGTCCAAGTAATTAAAATTCCTTGTAATTCTTCCCATTCTGCCATTGTTCTAACATTTTTTATCGGGGGAGTGGTAAAACCCTTTGCGGAAACGGGTGGATTATAACTTTTTAATAATTCTTTTTCGTGCTCGGTTAAGTAATTTGGTAAATCTTGAGCATAATTTGAACAAAACAACAAAAAAAGTATTGAAAACAAAATTCTTTTCATAAAATATCCGAATAAATTAAAATATATCCTTAAAATAAAATATTTTTAAACTTTAAAGAAGAGAAAATTGTCAAATTTGTGATTTAATAATTTATGGGTCATTATGAAACGATTTTTATTTTATGTTACGATGTTTTTTATTTATATTAATTTGTTTGCTCAGCAGTCCAAATTTATAACCGGGCAAATATATGATCTAGATTCTAAAGAGTATATAAGTGACGCTAACTGTTTGTTAATCCATCTGCCTGATTCTTCAACTTCAGGAACTACTTCTGATAAAAGCGGTAGATTTACATTTCACAATGTAAAAAACGGGAATTATTTAGTAAAAATTTCTTATATCGGATTTGAAACTAATTCACAAATGTTAACATTTAGCGGAAAATCGATTGATTTACAGACAATTATTCTTAAAAAAAATGCAGTAGAAACTAAAGATGTAGAAGTTATTGCAAATGCTTTGCCTGTTATCCAAAATGCTGATACTACAGAATTTAATGCTGATGCATTTAAGAAAAATAAAGATAGTGATGCGGAAAACTTAATTCAAAAAATGCCGGGAGTAACAGTACAAGACGGTACGGTAAAAGTAATGGGTGAAGAAATAAAAAAAGTACTTGTTGACGGTAAAACATTTTTCGGAGATGATCCTTCGGCAGTGTTAAGAAATATCCCCTCTGAAATAGTTGAAAAAATTCAAGTATTTGATCAATTAAGCGAACAAAGCAAATTTACCGGTTTTGATGACGGCAATACTACTAAGACAATCAATATTGTTACAAAAATTGGTATTAAAGACGGAACGTTCGGAAAATTTGTTTCCGGAGCTAACACAGATAGCAAATATAAATTAAACGGAAATTATAATCTGTTTTCGGAAGATACACGTTTATCTTTATTGGGGCAGGGGAATAATATTAATGAACAAAATTTTAGTCCAGAAGATTTAATGGGGGTGATGGCTTCAAATGATAGAGGAGGTAGAAGAGGCGGACCCGGTGGTTTTAGAGGAGGTCCACCAAGCGGTGGTATGTTCGGTGGTGGTAGACCCGGAGGAGATGACGGAAGAGGACAAAGTTCTATGGGTTCTGATCCGACTGATTTTTTAGTAAGTCAAAAAAACGGATTAACTAAAACTTACGCTGCCGGAATAAATTATTCGGACAAATATCTGGATGTAATTACTTTATCTAGTAGTTATTTCTATAATAACACAAATAATGAAGCTAGCTCTAACCTTAATCGTTTTTACACTTTTTCTGATATTGAACAAACTTATTTTGAAAATTCAATAAGCAGTTCTCGCAATGTGAATCATAGATTTAACCTTAAAATGGAATGGACGTTAGATTCGTTAAATTCAATATTATTTAAACCCACTCTGTCAGTTCAAAAAAATACAGGGTTAAGTGAATCATATGGCGATTTGTATCAAAACATGTTGTTATCTTCGGCAAATAATAATAAGTATAATTCAGATTTATTAGCACTAAATACAGGTTTTGAGCTTTTATGGAGGCACAGATTTTTAACACGAGGAAGAACTTTATCTATTGGGTTCACTGCAAATTATAGCGAAAACGATGGATATATTAAGCAATATTCAACCTCTGATTATTTAAGTTCTTCTATAAATAATGATACCTTAGATCAATTTACAAATCCGGATAAAAAGGGGAATAATTATAATGTGAGCATCCAATTTACCGAACCCCTCGGAGCAAGTAGTAATTTACTTTTTACATATCAATCAAATATTGTGCTGAATGAAAGTAGCCAGTTAACTAATTCTTACTCATTAATCACATCTTCTTATACTTTTTTAGATAGTCTATTGTCAAATGTTTTTCGTAAAGAATATTACAACAATAACGCCGGAATTGGGTATAGATATCAAAATAAAGATGTTCGTTTTATTTCAAGTATCTCTTATAACGTTTCTAAGTTAATGAATAATCAAAAATTCCCTTATAATAATTATCTGGAAAAAAAATTTAGTTCAATTTTACCTTCATTAATGATAAGATATAATTTTACTAAAGATATGAATATCAACATAAATTATAGAACAAATAATTCTGAGCCTTCTATTGACCAATTGCAACATGTGTTAAATAATAGCAATAGTCTTCAGTTAAGTATCGGAAATCCGACTTTAACACAAAATTATAGACACAATTTAAGTCTTCGATACTCAATTGCTGACATTAAGAGCATGCAATCATTTTTTGTAATGATGAACGGAAGTATAATAAACGATTATATTGGTAATAACGTTTTTGTGGCAACTAAAGATACAACAATTGAAAATGTTTTATTAAATAAAGGTGTACAATTAACACGTCCGGAAAATATGAACGGATATGCAAGTTTAAGATCATTTATAGCTTATGGATATATGTGGGATTTAATTAAATCGAATTTAAATCTTAATCTATCTTTTTCATTTACTAAAACACCAAGTGTTTTAAATAATGAAAAAATATTTGCTAGGTCGTTTAATTACGGGATTGGTTTTGTTATTAGCAGCAATATAAGCGAAAATTTAGATTTTATTATTTCCACAAATAGTAATTTTACAGATACACGTTATACTTCATCCGTGAAATCAAACAATAACTATTTTAATGAAAATATTAGAAGTAGACTATATTGGCAGTTTTGGGAAGGATTTAATATTGAAACTGATGTTAATTATCAGTATTATAGCGGACTATCATCTTCTTATAATAATAACTACTGCACTTGGAATATAGGATTGGGGAAAAAGTTTCTTGCAAATAATGCTGCAGAAATTAAAATTACAATTTATGATGTATTAAATCAGAATAACAATGTTCAAAGAAATATAAGTGATTCATATTATGAAGATACTACCTCAAATGTACTTAAGAAGTACTATTTATTAACATTTACATATAATTTAAAAGCTTTTAACTAAGGGAGAAAAATGAAAAAACTAATTTTGCTATTTTTGAGTTTATTTTTTGTAGCGTGCTCATCCGGTATCGATTACATTTCAGAGAGAAACGACGTCAATATTAGAATTGACGGGGAGTATTCTGATTGGCAGGGAATATTAAAACCGGTAAATAAAGAGGGATTTGTTGCAGGTTTTATTAAACAAAATGAAAAAATCTTTTTATGTTTTGTGATTTCGGATCGAAATAAAATAAACAAAATATTAAGAAACGGTAGTACTGTATATCTACAAAATAATTATATTGAAAGTTTTGGAATAAAGTATCCTTTAATTAATAATTTGAGAAATATTAGACCCGACAAAGAGTTAATGAATTTAGGACAACCGGGAAAGGAAAATATTTCCGAAGAAATTCTTGATAAAATTATTGAAAGTTTTACTGAATTTTCAATAATTAATAAAGATGAATATCCAATAAATACTTTTATGGTTGATTCAAAAACAAACTATAAAGTAAAACTTAAATACAAAGATTATAAATTAGTTTATGAAATTGAAATAAATACTTCCGGATTGAATTTATTTGATGATATTAATGAATTAAAAGAATTAAAAATTGGTATTGTTTCTACTGTTCCTAATATTCCTCGAGAAAACAGAAGACCGCCGGAGTTTGAGAATGATGATGAAGATGATAGAGGAATGATGACCAAGAATAGACAAAACGGAGGAGGCGGAATTAAACGAAGAGAGAATTTGGAAGAAATGCAAAAACCGTTTGAATTTTGGTTTAATGTAAAGTTTAATTAGTAATAAAAAAAAGCCCCTCAAAAAAGGGGCTTCTTATTAATTATTTAATTAATAACATCTTATTAGTTTTTTCAAATTCAGAGTTTTTCGATTTTGCAGTTAATTTATAAAAATATACGCCGGATGCTAATTTTGACCCATTAAAATTGAAGTTGTAATAACCGGATTTTAATACATCATTTACTAATGTTTCAACCTTTTGTCCTAAAGTGTTGTATATACTTAAACTTACTAATGATTCACTAGGAATAGCAAATTTAATAGTTGTTGAGGGATTGAACGGATTAGGATAATTATTAAATAATTCGAAACTATAAGGTGTTTCATTATTTATATTATCAACATTAACAAGGGAGTTTATCGTTATTGATCCAAATCCCATAACTGAGTATTCAGCAGATAATAATCGTTCTAACCAGCTACTTTCTAAATTATTGTCAGTGTTATATGAACCGATATAAGCCCCAATTTTACTTGCAGTAGCTAAGTTAAGCATTGATGAAGTAAAATCAATTGACATTTCGTATTGATTGTGTCCTTCAGTATTACCGATCATTCCGTCAAATCCGTCCGGATTTAAAACTCCTTGATTAAATCCAAAAGTAGTAAAAGGGAAAAAGGCTTTTTCAACTCCGTCAGCAGATTTTCTTAAACGATAATAACCTTCAGTACCTTCTTCGTAATTATAATTCCTATTCTTATCAAATGCAAAAAGTAAATAATCATCTTCTGTTAAAACAGTATCACTAAAAGCATCAACTGCTACAAATAGTTTATTATTAGCAACTTTTAAGAAAGCATCAGCAAAATATCCACGTTTAGTAAGAATAACTTTAATAGCATCTAGATATTCATTTTCTTTAATTTGTCCGTCAATATTTGGTATTATAGAGGATGCGCTTTCTATAACTAATGAATCATTTTGTGAGTATGCAATCCCAAAACTAGGGTCAGTAATTTCAGTTTCAAAATTATCATTGTATACTGCACTTACACCATAGTAATAATTGGTAAGTTGAGTAATAGTATTATCTGTAAAGTCTGTTGCATTGCCACTGAATATTATATTGTTACTATTCTGAAGGTTCGAAGAGTTATCGCTTCTATATAAATTATATTTTTGAACACTTTGACCTATTGCTGTTAGCCCTGATTGACCGTACATCTGCATGTCATCGAGATATATAATTATATCTTCTGCTTTACATTCAAATGCTATAAAAATATCTTGATTAATATAATTTGATAAATTTATTTCTACGGGCCTCCAAATCAAATTGGAATCAGCAAGATAAACCGGAGAAAGTTCTTTTAATATGGTTCCGAATGAAGAAGGATCTTGGTTTGTAGTTGATATTTTAATATAGCTACTATAAGCATTTCCTAGGGCAAAAGCAGTTTTAAGATAGAACTTAAATTTTGGCTTTTCCGGAGAAACATGAATTTTTTCTGTAATTAACCAGTCGGAAATTGGCAATCCGGGTGAATATACGTCAAACTTCAACGATTTTGTACCGCTATAAGGTTGAAAACCGGAAACTATCCAAGAAGAAGGATTATTAGGTTCCGGGTTAGTTTTCCAAGTCGAAGGAATACCGTCTTCAAATCCTTGTTCAAATTCTCCGGGGATGACCCATTTAACAGTAATTTTATCATTATATGTACCCTTAGAAACGTCAAATCCGGTTGGTTTTAATTTAGGAATACTGTTATTGCTTAATACTGTTACTAAAACCTCTGCGGTATCACTTCCTGCTGCACCGGTTATAAATATTTTGCCTGTTCCCGCAGTAATAGCAGTAAATGATAACGTATTATTATTTAAAATTATATTGCCTAAATTTAATGGTGTTACCCAAGCATTATATGGAGAAACACCGTTTGCAATAGTAATATTTGCATTATCATTTACATACAATTGTAAATTATCGGGATTTACTGAAATTGGCAATACAACTGCAGCATCAAGTAAAGAATTAATGCCAGCATTATAATGTCCGAAAAATTTGCGATTATCATTTGTTACACAAGCAGCAGTCATATCTGTGCTTAGTAACGGCGAATTACCGGTGTTATATGTAGTGATATTTGTTCCGTCAATTTTCTTTATTCCGAATCCTGAACCTGCACTCGGAACCCAAACAATACCGTTTTTATCTGTAACCATAGCTTTGGAATAACCTAAAAAGCCCATTGCCGTAAATGTAACATTATCAGTAAATTTGTACACATCCGTACCGTCACTTACATAACCAATATCGTTTCTATCTATAGCTACACTATAAAAAAGACCTTTTTTAATCCCTTTCTTTGTGATACCGTTATATGTATACAAACTATCATAAGTTGTATAATAAATTGTACCGTCAGATTTTTCTGCAATACTTTGAACCCAGCCGCTACTTAGTTTTTGCCAATTATTATCTGCAATACGTTTATAGAATCCGTTACCGCTTCCTGCATAAATTTGTCCGTCTTTGGCTTTATGAAATACTCTAATATCCATAGATCCGATTATTTCAAAGCCCCCATAATAGTTAATTGCTTGAGTAGCAAAATTATATACCCAAAGACCGCCTAAAGATGCAGAGGATTTTACACCAATATACATTTTACCGTCAATAACATTTAAGGCTGTTATTTCATAAAACGTACCGGAGGTAGTGGGCAGTGAGGAGTTGCCGGGAAATGCAACAAAATTTGTTCCGTTGTAACCCTGAATACCTTTTGTTTTTGTACCAAACCAAACAGTACCGCTTTCGTCTGAAGCTAAACATCTAATCTGATTATCTGATAATCCGCTTGCCGTTGTTAAACTTTGCCATGTCTGACCAAAAGTAAAAGAACAGATAAAAATAAATACCAAAAAATTAAAAAATACTTTCATATTGCTCCAAATTGTTAAATTACGATTGTAAAAATAGTATTTATTTTTGTGTAAAAAAACGTATAAAATTCGCAATAATTCGGTATTAAAGAACGGTTGTATTAATATACATAAATATGAAAATACTATATAAAATTTTCAAATTAATTATTAAAATGGTTATAAAAAAAATAAACAATACCCAGTTACGGATATTGTTTACCTTAATAAAATATTATTTTAATAGAAGCATTTTGTTGGTTTTGGTAAATACTTTATTACTTTCAATTGTTCTAGCCGTCATATTACAAAAATAAATTCCGCTTGGTAATTCATTGGCATTAAATGTAACGCTATAAATTCCGGCGTTTTTAGACTGATTTTCAATAGTAGTAATTAATTGACCTAATGAGTTATAGATAGTTAGAATCACCTGACTGAGCTCTTGAACTGAATATTGGATTTCTGTTGTCGGGTTAAACGGATTAGGAAAGTTTTGAGCTAAATCAAAATCGTATAAATATGTTTTATCTGAATTAACTCCGACTAAGTCATTAACTTTTATTGTAGCAATTGCACTATCAAGACCCGTATTGCTAGTTATAAAAATACGACTTACACCGGATTTTGACGCCGTAAATGTACAAGTAGTCCCGGAAACAGAAATTACTCCCAAATCGCTTGGTTCAACTTTCCAATAATAAGGAGTAAAGCCTTTTGTTGCAGTAAAAGTTGCCGTTTCTCCAACCTCAAGTTCAGATGAAGTAGGGGATACTTGAACAGAAATTCCCGAATATGATGGAGCATATCTTAAGGCTCTAACTATTTCACCTCCTTTTGTATAAGTCCACACAACATTGCCAAGAGAATTTACTTCAAACATTTTGCCGGAAGTAGATTGAACAATTAAAGTATTACCGTTAGGCAATCTTTGGCATCCTCCCAGGTGATTTGAATAAAATCCTGAAGCCGAATATGTCCATTCAGGTGAAGAAGGTAAATATGGTCCTGAAGTGTAGCTATAACTACCGTCTTCATTTCTTGGGGGTTTAATCTCTACAACCATCGAAGATCCGGTTCCCTCTCTGTTATTAAATGCTAAAATATTATCACCACCGGGATAACCTTCAGGAATCCATGTTGAACAATGAACAACATTAAATACTTGAGTGCCTGAAGCTCGATAGTTGGAAGGAGAACCCCAACGATATAAGATATCACCGCCTTTTCCGTATCTTCCCCCTGAATGGGAAGCTGCTTCTTGTGTAGTAGTGCTGTGGTCTATAACATAAAACTCATCTAAATTATGAGAAGAAAATACAATTTGATCTAAATCTGCATTATAACTGATACCGTTAACATGCATCCAATCGCCTTGCATTGTACTTCCGACATTAATATCAAGTAATTCCGGATGTTCGGCAACAACTCCATAATTTAGTTTTGTTGCATCGTAGTCTTGAATTAGATGATCCCATGCATGCCATTCCCAAACTATAGTTCCTGTTGTTGAACTTGTTGGTTTTACTTCAATAATATGATCGGGCCAAATAGAAATACTCTTTTTTAATCCGGAAGCAACTGCTTGGGCGGCAGTTTTAACTTCCCACGCAATAATCAGAACATTACCATTCGGCATAGGCTCTATATCGTGGTGAGATCGATATGTTGAAGAGCTATATGTGTATTGCCAAGTTAAATTACCGTTCCAGTCATATTTTTGAACAATTCCTGCTGCACCTCCGCCGTTTAGTTGAGAATTAGATGAATTCCCCGTTCGTAGTACACTTCCGTCTTCCAGTAAGTAAGCAGAATAACCCCCTGAAACGGAATGTGTCCAAGTTTTAATTGTTTGATTATTCATATCAATTAAATATGTATAACGTGAGTTATTAGGGCTGAATAAAGTATAACCGGTATATGCTTGAGAATATAATTTGCTTGTAATTAATAAAATATTTAATGCAGCTAAAATTGTTTTGAATATATTACAATTCGTCATAAAAGAATCCTCTTGAATTATTTAATTAGTGACATTTTTTTTATAATATTTGTTTTTCCTGAAGATAGTCTATAAAAATAAACACCGCTACTTAAGTTATAACTATCCGAATTAAAAGAAACAGAATATACTCCTTGTCCCAAATTATCCGAAATTAATGTACAAATTTCTTTACCTAACAAGTCATACACTTTTATTTCAGTATAGGCTGCATTAGGTATTTGAAAATTAATTGTGGTTGTCGGATTAAACGGATTCGGGTAGTTCTGTTCGAGTGAATATTCTGTTGCAACAATATTTTTAAGCTGTTTTACATCTGATACGCCGCCTGATTCAGTTTTTAATATCATTCCGTCCGAACCAACCGCATATCCCAGCTCCGAATTTATAAAAAATATACTGTTTATACGTTTATCTGTTGGCTTATTAAGTTTTACCCAAGTTATTCCGCTATCAGTAGTTTTTAATATTAGTCCGTTAAAACCTACTGCATAACCAATTTGAGGAGTAGGGAAGAAGACTGAATACAAATTATCTGAATAAGTTTCAGAATAAGAAACCCATGTTTCTCCTCCGTCTGTCGATTTTAATATTTTACTGCCGGTGCCGTTATTATACCCACCGACGGCATACCCTACATTATATTCCGGAATAAAAATATCCGAAATCATCAATTCCGGCTCGATAAATTTATTAACCCATGTATTTCCGCCGTCAGTAGTTTTTAATATAATCCCGCTCCCGCCGTAACTATCTCCTCCACAAATGAAACCGGTATTTTCTGATACAAATACGATTTTATTCAATTGGCTATTAGTACCGCTAACTAAATTAGTCCAATTGTTTCCCGAATCAGTAGTCTTAATTAAAGCACCATAATATCCGCATGCATAACCGGTATTACTATAAAAAGTAATATCCATTAACCAATCTGTAATTCCTGTATTTAGTACAGTCCAAGAATTGCCCACATCTGTGCTTTTTAAGACTGTTCCGGCATCACCGGCAACATAATAAGTATTTAAATCAGCAAATTCGATTGATTCTAACAAATTACCGGAAATGTAAGATAGTTCCCAAGTTAAACCTGCATTTGTGGTCTTTAAAAGTGTTCCGAAATCACCTACAGCTAGACCGTTTAATTCATTTAAAAATTTTACACTTGATAACCAATTGGTTGTACCATTAGAAACATTAGTAAGTGTCCCTAATAATTCGAATGAAAGGATTATTCCGGAATCTCCGGCAATAAAAAATTTGCCATTTGCAATTGTTGAGCAAAACAATTCTTTTTCAGTTCCTGTTTGAATCGTAACCCAATCTAATCCTGCGTTCGTTGTTTTAAGAATCGTGCCGTTACCACCAATTAATATACCGTCATTTAAGTTAAGGAAAATAACTTTGTTAAAAGTATTAAACTCATTAGTTGAAATAGTTGTCCAACTTTCACCTGTATCAGTAGTTTTTAATAATGTACCAGATGAACCACATACATAGCCTAATTGCGAATTAATAAAAGAGATTGATTTAAGTGAGTTAAAGTTATTTGTTGGTTTTGGTGTCCACGAACTCCCTTCATCCGTACTTTTTAATACTGTCCCCAATAATCCGGTAATTATAATATTATTTTCAATTAATGTGATATCATAAAATGCCAAATAGTTTGGATTGTCAAAAACTTTTATCCAGTTTACTCCTCCGTCTGTTGTTTTGTATATTATGCCCGTAAATAGATTGTTATCTTCACCAATAATATAACCTAAATCGGAGTTCTTAAAAGCGATTGAGTAAATATTAATATCTGGGTTGTTATATACAATAGTTGTCCATGTTGAGCCATTATCAAGTGATTTAAATAGTTCGCCTGTACTTGTACAAAGATATCCGATTTGATTAATAAAAATTATTTTATTGATATTTCCGGTTGTATTAATTGTTTTTATAGCCCAATTATTACCACCGTCTTCAGAAACAAGTAAAGTTCCTGAATTACCGGTAGCATATAATTTCCCTTGAAAATAAGTAATATCATTTAGTGTATTTCCTTGTGGTTTCGGATTTAGCCAATTCCACTCTTGTGCAGATAGATTAATACTTAGTAGTACTATTAAAAACGCAATTAAAATTTTTGAGTTATTCATCATAAATTCCATATTATTTTATTAAAATCATACATTTGGAAACAGCTAGATTATTAAATGTTAATCTATATATGTACATTCCCGAAGCAATGTTTGTAGCATTAAATTGCACACTGTAATTACCGGCATTTAGATTATCGTTCAATAAATCTACTAATTCTTGTCCTAAAATATCATATACTTTTAGTGATACTTTTCCGGAATTTGGAATTGTGAAGCTTATGTTTGTTATCGGATTAAAAGGATTAGGGTAATTTTGATCTAAATTAAAATTATAAATTATTGTTTCATTATCATTGATTGATACGGGAATGTCATTGTTAGCATTAAACGTATTTTCTCCTAAAATAAAGAAGCCTGTTCCGTTAGGATGTCGTGCAGAAGATAAGTTTGTAGCTTGAACAGGAAAACTTACACTATCTATAATCGTATTATCAATATTACTCAAGATTATTTGCTCTCCTGAGGCAGAAAGTTTAAAATTAGCATGAATACCTTGCTGTGTAAGGTTTTCATCAGCCCAAACAATAAGGTATGAGTTAGCCGGAATTATTGTTCCTTCCGGAAATGACCATTTAGTGGGGGATGTAAAGCTATCTGATAAATATACCCCGCTTAAATCAATTTCATTGTTTGTGTTATTGTATAACTCAATCCAATCATCTGTTTCGTTTGCAGGGTCCGGTATTGTATCATTATCTGCCATGAATTCGTTTATTACTACGTCTTGGTAATTAATTGAACTATTACAAAA
>JAEXOD010000083.1 GCA_023447335.1 Bacteroidota bacterium | reverse complement strand
CTGCAGGACCTTCATATCTAATTACTACAACATCCCCTTCCCGTACTTCATTATTCATTATCCCTTCTAATGCTTCTTCCTGACTTTCATATACTCTTGCTTTTCCTTTATGAACAAGCATATTTTCTGCAACTGCACCTGTTTTAACAACTGCCCCGTTTGGTGCTAAATTTCCGAATAATACTGCTAATCCCCCTTTAGTAGAATATGGTTTATCTATTGGACTTATTACATTATAATCCCTAACGGCTACGTCTTTTATATTATCCCCTAATGTTTTTCCGGTGACCGTTAAACAATTTAAGTTTAACGATTCTTCTTTTTTACTCAATTCATTTAATATTGCAGAAACACCTCCCGCATTTTCAACATCTTCCATATGAACAAATTTGGTAGCCGGGCTAACTTTACATAAATATGGTACTTTTTCTGAAATAGTATTTAACTCGTTTAAATCGAATTCAAAACCCATTTCGATTGCAACGGCAAGTGTATGTAAAATTGTATTCGTACTTCCACCCATCGCCATATCTAAGGCGAAAGCATTGCAAATTGATTCACGGGTAATTATATCACTCGGTTTAATATTATTATTTACCAAATATAAAATCTGTCTTCCTGCTTGTTTAGCTAATTCTTTTCTTCTTGGGTCAATAGCCAAAACAGTACCGTTACCGGGTAGTGCAATCCCCAAAGCCTCACACAAGCAATTCATACTATTAGCCGTAAACATACCGGCACAACTTCCGCAAGTCGGGCAGCTAAAATTCTCAATTTCTTTTAATTTTTCTTCAGTTATTTCCCCTTTATTAAACCGTCCGACTCCTTCAAAAACGCTTATCAAATCAGTTTTTTCTCCGTTAGGTAAACGTCCTGCTTTCATTGGACCCCCGGAAACAAAAATTGTCGGAATATTAATTCTTGCTGCAGCCATTAACATGCCCGGTACAATTTTATCGCAATTTGTTATACAAACAAGTCCGTCTAACCGATGTGCTTCAGCAACTGTTTCAACACAATCAGCAATTAATTCTCTGCTTGCAAGTGAGTATCTCATTCCCAAGTGCCCCATTGCTATTCCGTCATCTACGCCTATCGTATTGAATTCAAACGGAACACCGCCGGCTTCTCTAATAGCTTCTTTTACAATTTTACCTAACTCGCCTAAGTGCACATGCCCGGGAATAAGATCGATATATGAATTGCATACACCAATAAATGGTTTTTCAAAGTCGGAATCAGATTTAATAACACCGGTTGCTTTTAACAAACTTCTGTGTGGTGCTTTTTCAAATCCTTTTTTAATTAAATCGGAACGCATATATCCTCTGAATTTTTACAAAAAAAATTCAGATAAAACCTTAGGGTCTTGGTCAATCCCTAAGAGTTTTTATATACTGTAATTTTGTCGGTTTATTTTTGTTAGGGATTGACTTATGTATTAGCGAATAATAATTAGTCCAAGTAGGTTGACCACTAGAATAATAATGATGCTAATAATAATCCCTGAAATGGTTAAATCTGAATTGTTAACTAATAACGAAGAATAAACATTACTCGCCCCTTCTGCATTTTTTGCGGAAAATTTTGATTCAGCGATATGTTGTGTAATGTTTTTCATAATTTAATAGTACTAAAATAAACTAAAAATGATACTTGTCAAGGAATTTTTGCATAAATATACATAAAACTACATAATTGTGCGGTCAATATTTTATACAAATCATCAATAATTAATAAATTGAACTAATTACCTACGCTTTTCACTTGTAAAATTAGATATAATTACATAATTTTGTAATAATAAGACTTAAAAGGTTATTTTATACTCTAAAACATTATTTTTAATAATTAGAATAAAATTTATGAACAATATTTTAAAAACAATCCTTTTTTTGTTAATGCCATTTGTATTAATTGCCGGATTAGCTTTTCCTATTGTCGAGGGAAAACCTGAACACTGGTATCAGTACCCGGTAATTCCCGGTTTGGAAGAAAAAGCAAAAATTATTTTTTTTCACGTCCCTACTGCTTGGCTTGCTGTTGTTGCGTTTTTTATGTCAATGTTTTACGGAGTTAAATACTTACGTTCCGAAAACCTAGATAATGATGTAAAGTCGTTTACGTCCATGCAACTCGGTATGGTATTTTGCGTTCTGGCAACCGTAACAGGTAGCATTTGGGCAAAATTTACTTGGGGTGCGTTTTGGCATTGGGATCCACGCGAAACAAGTATTTTTATATTACTTTTGATATACGGTTCTTTATTTGCCTTACGCAGTGCAATTGAAAATGAAGATAAAAAAGCAAGGCTGAGTGCTGTTTATAGTATATTTGCTTTTTTAACCGTTCCTTTTTTTGTTTTTATTATGCCAAGAATTATGGAAGGTTTGCATCCGGGCAGCGCAAATGACGATAGTAGCGGTCCTGTTGTGAATTTTCACATGGATAAAAACATGTTTTTTATCTTTATATTATCTCTCTTTGCTTTTACATTATTGTATTATTGGATGTTTAGATTAAGTTACAAATCCCTTTTAATTAAAGAAAAATTAAATAAAAAATTTTTAACGGAGTAACATGGAAAGTTTATTTTCTTTTGTAGAAAAAAATTCTATTTTTATCGTTCTTTTTATTGTTTTAACAATTTGGTTAGGTATTTTTATATCATTATTTAGCATAGAAAGACGCCTAAAAAAAATCGAAAATGAATTAAACAATGAGGAAAAACCAGATGAAAAGTAAATACATATTTGGCGGAGTAATAATATTAGTTTTCTTTTTTTTAATGGGTTATTTATTTACCCAAACCGATATTAAGTATGAAAATGATTTTAGTAAAATAATGAATTCAAACCATACCATAAAAGCTACCGGTGCGTGGGTTAAAAATAAAAATTACCAAATTGATAAAGTTAACAATGTTTTTTCTTTTTACTTAGTTGATAATTACGGTAAAGAAATTAAAGTTGTTTACAACGGAACAATACCTAATAATTTTGAATCTTGCACTAGTGTTGTAGTTACGGGCAAATATAAAAACGGGCAATTTGTTGCTTCGGATATCTTAACAAAATGTCCTTCTAAATACGAAAGTCAAATGCCTAATAAACAATCATAATTTACTAAGGATAATTAATGGTCGGAAACATTTTTTTAACTCTTGCCCTTCTTGCTGCAGTATTTTCTACCGTAATGTATTATTTTACGCTAAAGGGCTATACAAATACAATTAATAAAGCTCGTTTAGGTTATCACCTTATGAGTATTATGGTTATTGCAGCTTCAATTCTTTTATTTTACGCTATTCTTACTCATCAGTATCAGTTTAAATATGTTTACGAATATAGTAATAGCGATTTGCCTAAAGGCTTGCTTGCCTCAACTTTTTATGCCGGTCAAGAAGGTAGTTTTTTATTGTGGTGCTTATTTTCGGCTATTATCGGATTAATCCTTTTAGATTACA
>JAEXOD010000068.1 GCA_023447335.1 Bacteroidota bacterium | reverse complement strand
AAACATTTCTCTCGCCTATGGTATCCTCAGCCCGGACGAGGAGGTGATATCCCAACAAGAAGCGATTACGCATTAACCAGAGAGCAGTTTGACGATTTATTCCCTATAGAATTTTGGCGAGAAGTAGTTGATAAAATAAATAACGAAATGCCCGACACATTATTACTGGCGGAAGCTTTTTGGTTACTTGAAGGGTATTTTGTTAGAACACTTGGGATGCATAGAGTTTATAATTCGGCATTTATGCACATGTTAATGAAAGAAGAAAACGATAAATATCGTGATTTAATTACTAACACCTTGGAATTTGAACCGGAAATATTAAAAAGATATGTTAATTTTATGAGTAATCCGGATGAAGAGACTGCAATAAAACAATTCGGATTTGACGATAAATATTTTGGTGTTGCGACATTAATGTTAACATTGCCCGGTCTACCTATGTTTGGTCACGGTCAGGTTGAAGGATTTACAGAAAAATATGGTATGGAATACAAACGAGCATACTATAACGAAACTCCAAACGGATATTTAATTGAACGTCATGAACATGAGTTATTTCCGTTAATGAAAAAACGCTACTTATTTGCTCATGTACATAATTTTTGGTTTTTCGATTTTATTGATGAGCATGGTTATATTAACGAAGATGTTTTTGCTTATACCAACATGGCATTTGGTGAAAAAGCTTTGGTATTTTATAATAACAGATTTAAAGATACGGCAGGCAAGATATATACAAGTACTCCCAAATTAGTAGGAAGCGGAGATAATAAATATCTTAAATCTATTACCATATTTGAAGCTTTGGGAATAAAAACCGAAGAAAATCACTTCTATATCTATAGAGAACACATTAGCAATTTATATTTTATTAGAGAAGGAAAAGACTTTTTTAATAACGGTTTTGAAATATCGCTTAATGCATTTAATTATAAAGTTTATCTAGATTTTAAAGAAGTTTATGATACTTCCGGATTGTACAAAGAATTAGCAAATAAATATGCGTATAACGGTGTTAATAATTTAGACGAAGCAATTGCCGAACTTAAACTATCGCCTATACATAATGCCCTAACAAGCATGTATGAAAATCGTTTCGCAAGATTATTTGTTGATACTTTTATCGAATTGGAAACTACAAATTTTGATGAAAATGCAAGAATAATAAGAAACAAACTATATTATTTTATTAACAAAGTAAAAGAGAACTTAAATCTTTCGGTAAAAAGCACAAATATATTAACTGAGTTTGAAATTACTCTTGACGCAATTAAAGATATTAACAAAATGCTTTCCTCATTGGAAATTAAAGATAAACCGTTTTATGGAAAACAAGTTGAGAAAAACTACTTAATGTATAATAAATCACATAGTAAAGAAAACGCAACTATATTTTTATTATGGATAACAATCAAACTATTAAAAGAATTATTCGAAGAAACCGGTGAAATTAATAAAAAGAATTATATAACAAAACTTAAACTTGATATTCCTGTTCGTTACATTTTATCCCGACTCGGACGTGGTCAAACAGATATTTATAGAGAAATAGCTTTGTTAAATTTACTTTTAGAGTATAATGAAGAACTTTATAATTTCCCGGAAAAAGAGCTTGCAAGTATTGAACTTAAAATAAACAATACTGAAAGAGATATAATACATAAGACAAAAAGTAAATTTATAAAACAATTATTTGCCGATGATTTTATAAAAGCATATCTGGGTGTTAATTATTACGAAGATATTTGGTATTATAGCAAAGAAAACTTTGAAGAGCTTAACGACTGGTTTTTCACAATCGCAATTATTAATTACCAAAAGAATGTTACTAAATTAAGATTAAGCGATTTAACCAAAAAAGATACTTCAATTGTAAAAGAGAAGACTAAAAATCCGATGACTGAAATTTTCTACAAAGTCGGTTATATCAGATACTATATCCAGACTATTGCGATTAAATCTGAGTATAAATTTGAATTATTAAAAGACTTATTGTTATAATTAATGAATGAAAATTATAAATTAACGATAAGTTATAACGGAAGTAAATTTGCCGGCTGGCAGCAACAGCAAAACGCGGTAACCGTTCAAGAAAAATTAATCAATACTATCGAGATTTTATTAAAAGAAAAAGTCAATCTGATAGGTGCCGGTAGAACTGATACCGGAGTTAATGCACTTGGACAAGTTGCAAATTTTAGAACCGAAAAATCTATTGAGGATGTTGAAAAATTTAGATATTCTTTGAATAGTTTATTACCTAACGACATTGCCATAAAAAAAATTGAACGCGTTCATAAGGACTTTCATTCTAGATTTGATGCAAAGAGCAGAAGTTATATTTATTTGTTTATAACTGAAAAAGATCCGTTTTACAATAATTTTGCTTACTACTATCCCAAAATTTCCGAATATTCAATTATTGAGCTTAATAATATAAGTAAACAAATGATCGGACGTTTTGATTTTACTTCTTTTTCGAAACGAAATACTGAAACTAACCATAATTTTTGTACAGTTACAAATGTGGCTTGGAGAAAATCAGGGAACAAAGTGGTATTTCTTATTGAAGCAGATAGATATTTACACGGTATGGTTAGAACTACTGTAGGAACAATATTAAGATGTCTTCAAAATAATGAACAAGACGGAATTTCCAACATAATTAAGCTTAAAAACAGAATTTTTGCCGGGGAAGCAGTTCCGGCAAAAGGTCTATTTCTATATAAAATAAAATATTAACATAATGAAATTCATTAAATCGGTTATTGTTAAAACAGATATTCGCAAACTGTTTGAATTTCATAGAGATACAAACAATTTGTCCTTAATTTCTCCAAAGTTTATTAAAACCAAAATTATTAGCATAAGCGATATACCGTTAATTAAAGGTTCGATAGTCTCCTTGAACGTGAAATTTTTGATTTTTTCTAACAAATGGGTCGTTAGTATTAGCGAATGCAATCCTCCTTTTTTAATAAAAGATTTACAAATAACAGGTTTGTTTAAGTTCTGGCATCATAGCCATATTTTCACAGAGAAAAAGAACGGCGTAGAAATGAAAGACGAAATAGAATTTTTATTGCCGTTTGGCTTTTTAGGATATTTAGTTTCCCCATTTGTATATTTTTTCTTATATTTAATGTTTGCATACAGACATAAGAGAACTAAAAATTTATTTGAAAAACATGAAAAATAAAATATTTATAATTTTATTGTTTATTACGGGGTCAGCACTTGCACAAAGCAACGCTAGGGGTTTATTCATGGCTGTAGGACTCGGTCCTCGAATACCTGTTGCTGAGTTTTCCGAGAATAGAACAATGGGGATGGGACTTGATGTAGAATTATCATATACTGATATTAGTTTTTTACCGGTTTTTCTTTTTGCAAAAGCAGGCTATCAGCATTTCCCGGGCAAACAGTCATTTTATAAAATTAGTGATTTAAGCAGTATCTCTACAAATTTATATTCATTAAGCCCCGGAGTTCGTTTATATCTTGAACCTATTTCAGATAAAATGGTTTTACTGTTACCGGTTTTAGAGATGGGGATTACGGCTAATTATTTGCAAACATTTAACTATTATAAATCCGGCGTAAATAAATCTAGTTTTACAGAAAGAAAATTAAATTTCGGTTTTCATGCCGGTATCGGCTTTTCAATGTTTATGCTAGATGTTATGGCAAGATATAATCATGTGCCTGCTGCTCAGTATGTCTCATTTGATTTATCTTTGAGAATTCCGATATTTGCCACAATTTAAAGGATTTGAGATGGACTTTTTATTTATTACAACTCAAGTATTAAATTCTACTTTATTAATTACTCTTAACCGCCCGGATAAGTTAAATGCCTTAAATATTGACACACTACAAGAATTAAATTTTGCTTTAGATAGTATTGCAGGCGATTCTTCAATAAAATCTATTATTATTACCGGTTCGGGCGAAAAAGCTTTTGCTGCAGGAGCAGATATTTCTGAGCTTAAAAACATGAAGAAAATTGATGCCGAAAAATTCTCAAACTTTGGTCAATCAGTTTTTAACAAAATCGAATACTTTAATAAACCTATTATTGCAGCAATTAACGGTTATGCTTTAGGAGGCGGATTTGAATTAGCCTTAGCTTGTCATATTCGATTTTCTTCAGATAATGCTAAATTTGGACTTCCTGAAATCAATCTAGGAGTAATCCCCGGTTATGGAGGTACCCAAAGACTATCATCAATTATTAATAAAAATAGAGCTGCCGAACTAATTTTATCCGGTAATTTTATAGAGTCTAGCGAAGCCTATCGACTTGGAATAATAAATAAAGTTTATCCCTTAACCGAGTTGTTAACAAAGACAATTGAGTTTGCTGAATTAATCTCTTCCAAAAGTTCTGTTGCATTAAACTCAGCATTAAATGCAATTTTTTCATCCGGCAAAGAAAATCAAGGACTTGGATATGCACTCGAATCCAAAGAATTTTTTAATGCAGTAAATTCATTTGATTTCGATGAAGGAACCTCGGCATTTTTAGAAAAAAGAAAACCAAATTTTAAAGATTGTTGATAAAATGTACAAAAAACGAAAGATTGTTATATATTTATTTATTACTACATTTATACTTTTATTGATTGATATAATTGTTCGAGCCACTTTTGTTGAAAAAAAAGTAACTGTTAAAGAGTTTTATCCGAACGAAGTGAATAGGATATTTTTTAAGTGTTTAGAAGATTATGGAATCGAAGAAACTCACATAAAAGAAAAGAAGATAAAATTAAAAGGTAGTGACTCTCTAATTACCAATTATATTATTGATACACCGATTGATTTGAGAATGGTCGAATTTCTTTCATCATTAAATGAATTATTATATTATAACGGCGTTGTTATAAAAAGCAAAGAATTAAAAGTAAATAAAGATACCGAGCTATTATTAGAAAGTTCCGAAGTTATTTTATTTGCTGCAAAATTTATATATAATGAAAAGTTTATTAGAACCGAAAATAGATTTTCGGTTATTGTTGACGGCATAGAAGATCTTGGAAATGAAGAACTGGAAGCTATATTTGATGTTCCTGCAGATATTTGTTTTACTGTACTCCCATCTGAATCTAATGAACAACTTTTAGAAAAAATTATACAACACGGCAAATATTATGCGATAAAAATTGATGACGGTATCGATGATCCGCTATATATTATGAATGAAGATCAACACCCTGAAAAAATTATAAAGTCATTATCACAAATATTCAGAAAGTTTTCTTTAACTAATTACATCGTAATTAATGATAAATCAGATTTTTATAAATCTGCTAAATTTAAAGTGATAATAAAAAACACTCCAGATGGTTTTATCATGAAAAAGGTTTCTGAGCTTATTAATTTAGGCGATAGAGAACCTGCCGAATTAGTTTCATTATTTAGATTTTATGCAGAAAAATCGGAAAACACAAAAAAATACTTTTACTTTAATACTACTCAATTTTTCAGTATTAAAAACGAGTTGTTGAGATTAAAAAAGAAGGGGAACAGTATTCTTCCCCCTTCAAAACTATTTGAAATTAATAACTAAACGATATCGCCGTTAATACTTAGTTCTCTAATCGTACTAAAAAACTCATTAGTATTATTAAAATTAAAATTTTCCTTATCACCAATTAAAATTGCCGAAGTATTCTTAGTACTAAAAGTATTGCGAACAGTATCACGAATTTGTTCTGCGGTTCTCTTTCTTATTTCTTCTCTGAATAATTCCCAATAGTTAAGTGGATATCCAAGTATAACAGCGTTCTTTAAAGCCGTATTAATACTATGATAAGTAACAAATGACATAGGAAAAGTATTGATAATATTATCCTTAGCAAAATCTATTTCTTCTTCAGAAATATTATTGCAAAGTTTATCAATTTCCTCATAAATTTCTTCGACAGCATTTATAGAGTTTTCTGCATCAACTGAAGTTGCAATCCCAATTAGTCCGACATCCAAATGATAGTTTAAATATGCTGAAATTCCGTAAGTAAAGCCTTTATCTTCTCTCAAATTAGAATTAAGCCTACTTGTAAAACTTCCGCCTAATATATTTATTGCAATTTCTAAGCTAAATTTATCAAGTTTTTTATAATGGTCAACCTTTTGTGCTAACCCGATAATTGTTTGAGGTTTGCCTGCTAAGTCTATATAAAAAAGTTCTTTACTTAATGGGTTATTATTATAAAATGTTTCAGGTTTTAACAATGAGGATGTTCTTTGACCAATGTATTTTCTTATATAAACTTCAATTTCACTTCTTGTTATATTCCCTGTAAAAAACAATGTCAGTTTACTTTTATTAATCACTTTCTCGTAAAAATTACGAATATTTTCAATTGAAATATTCTCAACATTATCCACATAACCGTAAACCGGTTGCTCAATTGAAGTGTTTTTACCAAAGACTTTATTAGAAGCATTATAAAAAATACTATTAGGATCTTTTTGAGCATGTTGTAAAACGGAAATTAAGTTTTTTTGTTCCGGTAAAAAATCAACTTCTTTTAAGTGAGGCTTATAAATAACATCAGAAATTAACGAAAATGCTTTCTCGAAATTTTCCTTTAAACTTTGTACATAAATGACATTATTATCTTCTGAAATACCGTTTGATACATTTAGTCCTAAACACTGAAATTTTTCATTAAGCTCGAGAGAGTTATAGTCCCCTGCTCCTTTTAATAGCATTTTTGAAGCTAAATATGTCAATCCCCTTCTTCCGTCTTCATCTAAACGATAACCGAAGTCTAACAATGCAATCATATTTACAATTGGGAAATTATTTCTTTCCACATGGTAATACTCAATATTATCTACATAACCATAATGGATTTTAGGTATAATAAAATCAATTCTTGATTTTGGTCTTGGTTTTAAAGCTCTATTAATGGTCATTTTCAACCTCCTTTGGTAAAATTGTAAGCTCAAAATACGGTTTTTCGACACATTCTATAAAATACTTACTTACTACTTCTGCCGTCATTTCATTATACTTGTTTTCTTCAAAAGCAAAACCATCGGGTGTGCCTAAAACACTATCATAAAAATTCATTCTATTCGCTAATCCGCTAATTTTTTGATAGCTAAATATTTTACTTGATTTATATTTATTCAGATATCTTTTTACTTCAGTACTATTAAATTTTTCTTTTTTGATATTGTCTATTACTTCCCATATTAGCTGTTTCATTTTCTCAACAGAATCCATATCATGTGCTATTGCAGAAACTATAAACAATCCGTCATTTTTTAATAATATAGGCAAAACAGATGCACCCACAGCAACCTTTTCATCATATATAAGTTTTTTATATAAATGTTTTGTTTTGGATTCGTCTAAAATATCGGCAGCTAAAGTTAATGCAAAGTCTTCATCAGTAAACTCTTTTCCTGCTTGCCAAACATAATATACTGCGGGCAACTTAACATCATCATAATAAACAAAAGATTTGTTTGCTGTTAGTATAGTTTCAGGAAATGAAATTTGTGGTATATCAACCGATTTAAATTCCCCGAAATAGGCTTCAACTAATTCTTTCGCTTCGGATATTTCAAAGTTTCCGGCAATTACCAAACTAGCATTATTCGGAGAATAATACGTTGAAATAAATTCTTTCGCCATATCTATTGTCATATTGTCTAAATCCGATTGCCAACCAATAACGGGATTATGATAAGGATGATTCTCGGGGAATAAATTCGAGAATATTAATTCCCAAGCACGCCCGTATGGTTTATTATCATAACGCTGTTTTCTTTCGTTAATTACAACATTAAGCTGATTTTTAAATTTTTCTTCATCTAAAGAAGGCAGAAGAAGTCCCATTCTGTCACTTTCAAGCCATAATGCCAACTCAAGATTATTAGCCGGTACTGTTTCATAATAATTCGTTCTATCCTGTGAAGTAGACCCGTTTAATACACCTCCTACTTCTTCGATATACTTAAAATGAGCTTCTTTTGGTACGTTAACCGAACCTTGAAACATTAAATGTTCACATAAATGAGCTAAACCCGTTCCCCCTTTCTTTTCATTTGCCGACCCTACTTTGTACCAAATATTAACGGCAACATCAGGGAAACTTTTGTCACTATACAAGATTACGTTTAACCCGTTGTTAAGCCTATATTTGATTAAATTATCTAAATTTATCATACTCCTCCTTTTATTTTAATATAAATTCAATCCTCTCCGCATTTCCGTCAATATTTGAACGTGGAAATATGTTAAATATTTTACAAATAAGAGGATAAATATCAATATTCCATACCGTTCCTGTTCTAAACCCTTTTTTAAATGCCGGTCCCTTTGCCAATAAAATACCATGCATATCTAGCTCATCTTTTGCAAAACCATGATTCCCTTTACCGCCGTAGTCTGTTGCCTTTATAATAGAAACATTATCAAGTAAGGAGTATCCGAGGTCTGCGATTAAAACTAAATCCCCTATAAACGGATGTTTATTATAGTGATAATAATCGGGCATTTCTTCCTTTTTATATACAGAAAAATGTTCCTGTTTTTTAAGCAATTCAAAAACTTCATCTCTATTTGTCGAATTAGTAGTAATCATCATCACCGGACCGTCGTTTTGCAATTTAACAGAGTACCCCTTAACCAATTCTTCGACATTAATAAATTTTTCCTCGCTTATTTCTGTCATTCCGTGATCTGAAACAAACAAAATATTTACTTTATCACTTAACCCAATTTCGTCTATTCGTTTAATTAGGTAGCCTGCTAAACTATCAAGCGATTTTATAGTTTGATTTACTTCCGATGAATTTGGTCCATACTTATGTCCGTAAGTATCGGTTGCATCAAAATAGACAGTTAGAAAATGAGGTCTTTTTTCTTCAGGTAAGCTTAGCCATTTAATTAAGGAGTCAATTCTATTATAATAAGGGAATTTGTGTTCGTATTTTTTTGAGATACTTGGTCTACGTTCATTGTAAGATATTTCGCTACCGGGCCAAAAATAACTGGCAGTTTTGATATTATTTCGCTCCAAAGTTTCCCAAATAAATTCTCCGTTATACCATTTGCTTCCCGTAGTTCTCATTCCATACGCTTCTTTTGTGTATGGATTTTCAAAATCGTTTGATATCACACCATGATTTTGAGGATACATACCCGTTGCAATAGAAATATGATTTGGGAATGTTTTTGAAGGAAAACACGGACGTAAAGATAAAGCTCTTACCCCATTTTCTTTCACTCTATCAAGGTTAGGTGTTAGTCCTCTATCTAAATAATCCCATCGAAAACCGTCAAATGATACTAAAATTACATAGCTGTTTTTTTCTGCAAAAGAATTTATTGATAAAAATAAAATAAAAAAACATACTTTAATTAAACTTTTCATGTTGTTTACCTAATTTTGCATTAATAAAAGCAAGTATTACTTAAAAATAAATAATAAAATTTCGGTCGCCAAATGAACTTGGCAATATTGTAACAGTAATATAAAGTTAATGTTCCTCAAAAAGGAACATTAAACTTATAATTTTTTATGGCTACCGTCACAGAATGGCGGGTTTGTAGATTGTTTACACATGCACCAAGCTACTTTTTTATCTTCAGGCAAATTAACTTTAATTGGACTAAATTCTGATCCCTTATGACTGCCGTCGCAGAAAGGTTGTTTTTTTGACTTTCCGCAAGCACACCAATAATAAGAACCTGCCTTTTCTTCACAAACTTGTGGTTTATTGTCTGAAATTTCCGGCTTACTCATATATACCTCTATTTATATATCAAACAACAGAATTATACTAAAAGTTTATTTTGGTCCAATCATAGTTTCCGGTCTAACAACTTCTCTAAATTTTTCACTTGTTAATAATCCAAGTTCAACTGCAGCTTCTTCTAATGTTTTATTTTCATTGTAAGCTTTTTTAGCTACTTTTGCTGCATTATCATATCCAATATGCGGATTTAATGCCGTAACAAGCATTAAAGAATTGTTTAGATGCTTTTCAATAGCAGTTTTATTTGCTTCAATTCCGTCAACACAATGTTCTTTAAAACTTTCACAAGCATCAGTAATTAATCTAATTGATTGAAGCACATTATATATTATTACGGGTTTAAATACGTTTAATTCAAAGTTTCCGCTAGCACCGCCAAAATTAACAGCAACATCATTACCCATTACTTGTGCGCATACCATTGTCATTGCTTCGGATTGCGTCGGATTAACTTTCCCGGGCATTATTGAACTTCCCGGCTCGTTTGCGGGTAAAATCAATTCTCCAATTCCGCATCTTGGTCCACTTCCTAGCCATCTTATATCATTCGCAATTTTCATTAGTGAAGCAGCCAATGTTTTTAATACTCCGCTAGCTTCTACCAAAGCATCATGTGTTCCTAATGCTTCAAATTTGTTGGGAGCTGTTGTAAATGGCTTTCCCGTTAATTCGGCAATTTTTTTAGCCGATAGCTCTGCAAATTTCGGATGTGTATTCAAACCCGTACCAACAGCAGTGCCCCCTAATGCCAACTCACATAAACGCGGTAAACAACCGTTTATTCGGTCTATTCCGTTTTTTAACATCTGCACGTATCCGCCAAACTCTTGTCCTAAAGTCAACGGAACAGCATCCATCAAATGTGTTCTTCCAATCTTAATAATATCACTAAATTCTTCAGCTTTTTTTTCTAAAGATTTTTTTAATTCTTCAATTGCAGGCAATAATTTATTATAAAACTGTTCTACGGCAGCAATATGCATCGCAGTCGGGAAAGTATCGTTTGAAGATTGAGCTTTATTAACATCATCATTAGGATGTATCGGTTTTTTACTTCCTACTACACCCCCGCTTATTTCAATAGCTCTGTTAGAAATCACTTCGTTTGCGTTCATATTGGTTTGTGTACCGCTACCTGTTTGCCAAACTACTAACGGGAAATGTTCATCTAATAAACCCTCTATAACTTCATCAGCCGCTTGTACAATATATTTTGTTTTTTCGTCATTTAGTAACCCTAATTCGTTATTTGTTAACGCTGCTGCCTTTTTAAGTATCCCAAGTGCTCTAATCAATTCACGCGGAAATCTTTCACCTCCGATTTTAAAATTCATCAAACTTCTGGCTGTTTGAGCACCATAATACATATTGGTTGGTACTTGAATTTCTCCCATTGTATCAGTTTCAATTCTATATTCCATTGCATTCACCTTTTATAAATTGATAAATTTAAAATATTAATATAATATATTTTTAAATATTTTATATTTTTTATTTAAGTCGTTTTAAAATAGAAAAAGAAGATAAGGTTTTAATTAGAGGATAAGCTTTTATTATTTAATATAATAATTATCTTTAATAACCCTTCGAGCACCTACATAACGTTTTTTATAGTATGTTTCATCCAAAGATGAAACTATAACACCTTTCGAGGTACTTGCATGAGCAAATAACCTTTCACCTAAATAAATTCCCACATGGCTTACTCTTGCCCGTCTTCTTGTCTTAAAGAACACCAAATCCCCAAATTTTAGATCATCTTGACTTTTTAACTTTTCACCTACTCCGTATTGATCTGAAGAGGATCTTGGTAAACTAATTTGCAATGAATTCCGATATACTGAACCAGTAAAAGCACTACAGTCCAAACCTTTTTCCGTTGTTCCCCCGTATCTATAAGGAGTGTCCAAATATTTAATAACTTCAAATATTATTCTATCTCTTTCGGTAATTTCGGGTCCGGCGGTTTCTCTATTTAAAAATGCTAAGATCGAATCCCTGCTAATATTAGTTCCGATATACTCTTCATCATCATATTTATCATAATAATCTAATAACGAATCCGGCAACTCTTCCAAAGTAAACAATGAATCTTTATCATTATTCGACTCCTTTGCTATATCTTTAATATGTTTTTTCTTCTCTCCATAACGAGGAGTAAAAGAACCGGAAGAGCACCCTGTTAAATTTATTAACAAAGTGCAAATTCCGATAAATAAACATATTTTTTTCGTAATACTCATAGAAAAAAAACTATCCTAAGTAAGCACGTAAATTTTTACTTCTTGAAGCGTGTCTTAATCTTCGGATTGCTTTTTCTTTAATTTGTCTAACTCTTTCTCTTGTTAAATTAAACTTTTCACCAATCTCTTCCAGAGTTAAAGAATGCTCCTTATTAAGACCAAAATAAAGTTTAATTACTTCTGCTTCTCGTTCTGTAAGTGTAGAGAGTGCTCTCTCAATCTCATTTTTCAATGAATCTGACATTAGCGAAGAATCTGGTGATGGTTGTGAATCATTAGATAGTACATCAAGCAACCTATTATCATCACCGGTTGCAAAAGGAGCATCCATAGAAACATGACGAGCCGATATTTTTAAAGTATCGCTAACATCGGTTAATTCCATATCTAATTCTTTAGCTAATTCAGTTGCACTTGGTTCACGTTCATATTCTTGTTCCAAGTTACTATAAGCTTTGCTTATTTTATTTAATTGCCCGACTCTGTTTAACGGTAAACGGACGATTCTTGACTGTTCAGCTAATGCTTGTAAAATTGATTGTCTAATCCACCAAACACCATAAGAAATAAATTTGAACCCACGTGTTTCGTCAAATCTTTTTGCTGCTTTAATTAAACCTAAATTTCCTTCGTTTATCAAATCACCCAAAGATAAACCTTGATTTTGATATTGTTTAGCAACACTAACAACAAATCTTAAATTAGCTTTCACTAATTGATCCAAAGCTCTCTGGTCACCATTTTTAATTTTTTTGGCAAGTTCAATTTCTTCGTCAGGTGTTAACAGATCTACCTTACCAATCTCTTGAAGATACTTATCTAAGGATTGGCTTTCGCGATTGGTGTACTGTTTTGTTATCTTCAAATTATTTGTCCTCCAATCTAATTTCTGAATTTATTGAATCGACTATTCCTACAATAGCTGCATCAACCGGCGACATAGGCACCCGCATTGGTATTACCGCCTCACTCGAGGTCGCATAAAATATAATCTCGCCGGGTCCTGCTCCGATTGTGTCTACCGCTATTATCGGCTCTCCGATTTCTTTTAACTCGGAATTTAATGGCTGTACAAATTGCATTTTGAAACCTGTTAAAGTTTCATATTTTTTTGTAGCCCAAATAGTTCCGATTACTTTTCCTAATACCATATATCTATTTTTTTGTTTCAGGTATATCTAATTTGTCAACTATTGCCATAATAACAGCATCTACAGGTTTATTTTGCGTTATTGATGTTTGACGGGCGCTACTTCCGGTAGCAACTAAAACAACTTCGCCTACTCCTGCTCCGACTGAATCCACTGCTATTACAAAGTTTTTTGTGATCGTATAGTCTAATTCTAACTGTTTAACAATTAAAAATTTAGAACCTACAAGCTTTTCATCTTTTCTTGTTGACCATACACTTCCAATTACTTTTCCGAGAATCAAACTAACCTCACTTTCAGTTAATTAACATTGTTTTACCGGCAAGTGCATTGTTTATTTTAAAATAATGCATTACCGTTTGTGCAAAATCCGCATATGTTTCCCTCGTTCCCAAGTCAACTCCTTCAATATTCTTCCGATAAAGTAATATCGGAACGTATTCTCTAGTATGATCAGTACTTACATCCGTAGGATCATTCCCGTGATCGGCTGCTAATAACAACAAATCACTTTCGTCAATAGTTTCAACTATATCCGGTAATCTATCATCAAATTCTTTTAACGCTTTATAAAAGCCTTCAGGATCGTTTCTATGTCCGTAATATACATCAAAATCCACAAGATTAGTATATATTAGACTCCCTGAATTCGTCTTTGATTCCGAAATAATATTTTCAATGCCTTGCGAATTTGAAATAGTCTTAATCTTCTTATTTATACCTCTGTAATTGTATAAATCATTTATTTTTCCTATTGCAATTGTATTAACACCCGACTCTTTTAAAATATCAAGCATTGTTTCCGAAGGCGGATCAATTGAAAAATCTTTTCGATTTGTAGTACGTTTATATTCTCCGCTCTCTCCTATAAAAGGTCGAGCTATTATTCTTCCGACAGCATCTTGACCTATCATCACTTCATTACGTGCAATTTCGCAGATTTCGTACAATCTGGATAGCGGGATTACATCTTCATGAGCTGCAATCTGAAATACAGAATCCCCTGAAGTATAAACAATGGGATTACCGGTTTTTACATGTTCATCCCCCAATTCTTTAATTATTTCAGTACCGCTTGCCGGTTTGTTCCCAAGTATTGCAGAATAACCGGTCAATTCCAAAAATTTATTAACAATTTTTTCAGGGAAACCATTCGGGTAAAGAGGAAATTCTTTTTCAGTTATAAGTCCACCAAGTTCCCAATGTCCGGTAGTTGAATCTTTTCCGATCGATTTTTCTGCCATTTTCCCATAACTTGCTAAAGGTTTGGCAACTTTATTAATTCCCTCTATATCAGTAATATTTCCTAATCCAAATTTTTCTAAATTAGGTAAAGATATTCCCTTTAATACTTTAGCCATATTAGCCAATGTATTACTTCCTAAATCTCCGTATTTTTGAGCATCGGGTAATTCACCAATTCCGACACCGTCTAAAACAATTGCAATTATATTATTCACTTCAACCTTAAGCTACTTTTGTATTATTTCCACCCTTTTCAATAGCTTTTTTTAAAGCTAATTCCGCATCTTTTAAAACATCGTTAATCTTTTTTCCTGATTCAGAGTTAGCTGCACCTATTGAAATTGTAACAAGCTTTTGTGTTTGCATTACACTAAGCGGATTTCTTGCTATTTTACTTCTTAAAGCTTCCGCAAATGAAAAAGCTTTATTTAAGTTTGTATTTAACAAATAAATACCAAAATCTCTCTGATTTATTCGTCCAAATATGGCGTTTGTAGGAACGTCTGCTTTAATTGAAAAAACAATAGCTTTTATTATTTTATTAAGAATATTCCCTTCAAATAAGGTTTCTTCTTCTTGAAATTCATCAATATGAATTAATAATAATGCGCCTTCAATTTTTAACTCTTTTCCTAATTCTATTTGTTGTTCAACTCTATTAAAAAATTCTATTTTGTTTAGAATTCTCGTTTCGGGATCAACTGTAAGCATATCCGAAAGAATTGCCTTTGTTGAATAGGCATATAAAATAAATCCGTAAAATCTTAATGTGTTCTTCAAAATATTTACATCACTACCAGTAAAAAATTTCTTCTTAGCATTTTCAAAACACATTACACCGTATATTTCATCTTCAAATGCTAACGGAACAGCCATAAACGATCCTGCATATGCAATTTTTTCATCCTTACAATATCTTTTCACCGATTTTTCTTCGATATCATCAACTTTTAAAGGAAATTTAGTTTGAACTACTTTTCCTACAATTGTATCGGATAATTCAATTTCAGTCCCTTCAGCAATATAATCAAGAGATAGATTATTCCATACCCGCTGCGCCACAAACTTCTTTTTATGTGGATTAAAATATATAAACGTAACAGCATCACTTTCAATCAAATTACGCGCACTATTTTCTAATAAAGAAGCCAATTCTGTTTCGTCTTTAAAGTTTAGATTACCGTTGATTACGTTAATTAATGAATTTAATCGTTTTTCAGCCTGAGTATCACTACTTTTTTCGTTGAAAAGCCAAATTAACATTGATAGAAGCCTAGAAAATCTTCCAAGACTAAAAACGTGTTCTATTCCAAAAGCGTACTCTTCGGTTGAATCAATTGCCAACACACCGGCAAGCCATTTATCATAAAACAAAGGAACACCTACAAAACTTTTAATGTTTTGAGGTGTTTTGTAATATCTTAAATTATCTTTTTCAGCACGTGAGGGAATATTTGTTATTATTTCCGGCTCTTGATTGGATACAATTTTACTTAAAATATCATCTTCTTTAATTAACTTTTCTGTTGTAATTGCATCAGGCGTGTCTGACACAAAACGCCCTACTGAAAATTGCGAACTTTTTTGTTTGTACCAAAAATAAATTACAGAATTTGAATTGTAAATATTTTTTATTATTTCTAAAACAATTTCCATTACAAATAGAAATTGTTTATCGTTATCTAATTTATCAGGATAATCACTAATAGCTAACTTTTCATATTTTTGTTTAAGGTCTTTTGGTTTTTTGAAGAATTTTTCTTCACTAACTGTATTTATCGGCTGAATTACTTCTTGTTTAACTACAACCGGTTCATCTTTAGAAACATCGGAACTTCGACTAATTATTTTGACAGTTTCATCCAAATCAGTAGGAGTTTCGTTATCTCTTTTAATTGTAGGTCTAGTAAATTGATTTTCAGGTTGTATTGGAGTAATGATGTTTTGTTCTTCTTCTTCAATATGTCTATCTCTTACAAAGATAAATATTCCTGCCCATAGAATAATTATTATAGAAGATATACCACGAATAATAATATCATCAGTTATTAAAGTTAATAACGAAAAAAGCGGAAAAACAAAAAATGAGTAAAAACGTTTTTTTAATTTAGGGTCCAAATTCATCAAACTTCTTTTTTATTTAAAAAGCAAATTTAAGCAATATTAAACTATTATTCAATTACTATGGTAATAATAATTAGTAATTATTTTTTTTAACTCATTTTTCCCGGTACCTTTTATACCGCTATATAAAAATAAATTTACACCGTATTGTAAATTATTAAACTTCTTTGAGATATTTCTTTTTACATTTGCTAACTCAGATTGACTTAACTTATCAACTTTATTTAAAATAGCAATATAATTCAAATTATTGGCAATAATAAAATCATACAAAGTTTCATCTAGTGGAGTAGGATCAATCCTAGAATCTATAAAATGTAAAACAAATGCAATATTTCTTCCTGCAGTTAAATAACCGGATATTAAATTTTCCCATTTTTCTTTCTCGGAATGCGATATTTTCGCATAACCAAATCCAGGTAAATCAACTACATAAAACTTTTTATCGACCAAATAATAATTTAATGATCTAGTTTTACCGGGGGTTGAACTAACTTTTGCCAAGTTCTTTCTATTAAAAAAACTATTAATAAAAGTAGATTTACCGACATTCGATCGACCGCAAAGCACTACCTCACTTAAACCATCTTTTGGCAAGTCAGATAAATTAAAAACTGATTTAGTAAATATTACGTCTTTCATAATAAAAAAAAAGAGCAATCGAGCACTCGATTACTCTTTATATAAATAATTTTTAAACTAAATTATTCTTTTTCCTTTTTTTCTGTAGTTTCTTCTGTTTTTGTTTCTTCGGTAACAACTTCTTCTTTTACTTCAGTCTTAGGTTCAGTTTTAATTTCTTCAACAACCTTTGCATCTTCAACTACAGCATTTTTAGTTGATTCAACTTTTTCAACTGATTTTTTACCTGGTTTTTCAATAACGTTGTAATCTACAAATTCTAATATTGCCATATCTGCAGCATCACCGCGTCTGTTACCTAATTTTATAACACGTAAATAACCACCGTTTCTTGCCAAAACTTTTTCTCTAATTTCGGTAAATAACATTTTTACGGCGTCATTATCATTAATAAAACGAGCAATATATCTTCTGTTTGCAACAGTATCAACTTTGGCTTTAGTAATTAAAGGCTCAATAAAAACTTTAGCTTCTTTGGCTTTAGCCACGGTTGTTTTTATTTTTTTATGTAATATTAACGATGTAGCTAATGATTTTAATGTAGCTAAACGATGACTATATGTTCTGCCTAATTTATTACCTTTAACTCTGTGTCTCATTATTCTACCTTAAATTTCAATTAATTATTATCTTTTTTATCATTTAAATATTTGTCTACATCCATGCCAAATTCTAAATTGTATGTTTCGACAATTTCTATCAATTCCGCTAAAGATTTTCTTCCGAAATTACGGAACTTTAACATCTCTGTTTCGTCTTTTCTCACTAAATCTGCTAAAGATTTAATATTAGCAGCTTTTAAACAATTATGAGAACGAACACTTAATTCTAAGTCATCAACACTAGTAGTTAAAATTCTTTTAATTCTTTCAAATTCTAAATCTTTCTCGTTTTCAACTTTAGTAACTTCCGGTTCACTTTCAAAGTGTATGAACATTTTGACATGATCTAATAATATTTTGGCTGAATTAGATAGAGCTTCTTCCGGAGTTATCGAACCATCGGTAGTAATTTCTAAAACTAATCTTTCAAAATCATTTTTTTCGCCAATACGAACGTTTTCAATATCATAACGTACATTAACAATAGGAGTATAAATCGCATCGATAGGTATAATCCCGATCATTTGATCAGCAATTACTTGTTCGGAACTTGGTACATAACCTTTTCCGATACCAAATCTCAATTCCATATTTAATTTACCTTCTCCGTTTAATGTAGCTATATGCTGTTCAGGATTTAATATTTCCAAATCAGCTGTAAATTTCATTAAATCACCGGCGGTAATTTCTTTAGGACCATCAACCGATATATCCATTTTAACTGCTTTTTTATTTAACAGTTTAAATCTAACTTTCTTTAAGTTAAGAATTATATCTGTAACATCTTCTAAAACACCCGGAATAGTTGAAAACTCATGCAATACTCCGTCTATTCTAATTGCAGTAAAAGCAGCTCCTGTTAAAGATGATATTAAAACTCTTCTTAACGAGTTCCCTAAAGTTACTCCGTATCCTCTTTCTAAAGGTTGAACGCTAAATCTTCCAAATGTAGATGTAGCAGATTGTTCATCCAATAACACTTTATCCGGCATCTTAATAAACGGGTAGCTCATTTATAATCCTCTTTATTAAATTTCTTATTTTACTTAGAATATAATTCTACGATTAATTGTTCGTTAACATTTAATTGAACTTCTTCTCTATCCGGAATCTGCATTAAAGTACCTTTTAGGTTCGCTTTATCAACGGATAACCAATTATATGTATCGTCTTTTACTTTACGTAAAGAACTATGAATTATTTCTAACTTCTTACTATTCTCTCTTACTGCTATTTCGTCACCAACATTCAATAAATATGAAGGTATATTTACAATAATACCATTAACGGTAAAATGACGATGTAAAATCAATTGACGTGCAGCCTTACGTGAGGGAGCAAAACCTAATCTATAAACAACGTTATCTAAACGTCTTTCTAAAAATTTAATTAAGTTTTCACCGGTACGACCTTTTGCTCTATTTGCTTTTTCAAATAAGTTTGAAAATTGAGTTTCTAAAACTCCGTAAATTCTTTTAACTTTTTGTTTTTCTCTAAGCTGTACACCATATTCTGAAAACTTTGCTCTACGGGATAAGCCATGCTGTCCCGGAGGATAATTCTTCTTTTCTAAAGGGCATTTTTCCGAAGTACATTTCGAGCCTTTTAAAAATAATTTTTGTTTTTCTCTTCTGCAAAGTTTACAAACTGGACCTGTATGTCTTGCCATTTAATTAATTCTCCTATTTATACTCTTCTACGTTTTGGAGGTCTGCAACCGTTATGCGGTATCGGGGTAATATCTTTAATAGACATTACAGATAGACCTGCTGTATTAAGTGCACGAACTGCAGCTTCTCTACCTGATCCCGGTCCTTTAACAAAAACATCAACTCTTCTTAAACCTAAGTCATATGCTTCTTTACCTGCAGCTTCGGCAGTAACTTGAGCAGCATACGGGGTGTTTTTTCTTGAACCCTTGAAACCGTTTTTACCTGCTGATGACCATGATATTGTATTACCGTAAATATCTGTAACTGTTACTATTACATTATTAAACGATGCCTTAACGTGAGCGACACCGGTTGCATCAACATGCACTTTTTTCTTTGTCTTTTTAACAGCTTTAGCCAAATTTAAACTCCTTTTTTACATTTTTTTATTTCTTAGCAGCCGGTTTCTTTTTGCCTGCTACAGTTCTTCTCTTACCTTTTCTCGTTCTTGAATTAGTTCTGGTACGTTGACCTCTTACAGGTAGTCCTCTTCTGTGTCTTATTCCGCGATAGCAGCCAATATCCATTAATCTTTTAATGTTCTGTTGAACTTCACTGCGTAATGTACCTTCAACTTTATATTCGTTGATCATAATAGCACGAATTTCGGCTACTTCTGATTCGGTAAGTTCACTAATTTTCTTATTAGGATCTACTTTAGCTTGCGCTAATATTTTCTGAGCCGAGTACTGGCCTATTCCGTAAATATAAGTTAATCCTATAAACGCTTTTTTGTTCTTTGGTAAGTCAATTCCAGCTATACGAGCCAAATCGTTAACCTCCTAATTAATTATTTATCCTTGACGTTGTTTATGTTTTGGGTTCTTGCAAATTACCCTTACAACGCCGTTCCTTTTAATTATCTTGCAACTTTCACACATTTTTTTGATGGATGCACGTACTTTCATCGATAGTCCCTATTTATATCTGTATGTAATTCTACCTTTATTTAAATCGTAGGGCGAAAGTTCAATTGCAACTTTGTCACCTACCAATATTTTTATAAAATGCATTCGCATCTTACCGGAGATATGAGCTAAAATTTCATGCCCGTTTTCAAGTTTTACCTTAAAATAAGCATTTGGTAATGTCTCGGTAACTATTCCGTCAACTTTTATCTGTCCTTGTTTAGCCATATATCTCTAAATAACGCTTAATATTTCTGGTTTTCCATTAATTATTGCTATCGTATGCTCATAATGAGCTGAGGGTAAATTATCAAAAGTTCTAATAGTCCATTCATCATCATCTACTATTACTTTATATGTTCCCATATTTATCATCGGTTCTATTGCTAATGTCATTCCGTTTTTAATATCTTTACCGGTACCTCTTTTTCCATAGTTAGGTATTTGCGGATCTTCATGCAATTTCCTTCCTACTCCGTGACCGGTCAAGTCTCTTACAACTCCGTAACCATATTTTTCTACATGGTTTTGAACTGCAAACGAGATGTCACCAATTCGATTACCTGCAACGGCAGCTTCAATTCCTTTATATAAAGACTCTTCAGTAACTTTCATTAATTGTCTTTTTTCTTTCGAAATCTCACCTACGGCAACCGTTATTGCTGCGTCACCATAATAATTATTTTTAAGAACACCAACATCAATTGAAATAATTTCACCTTCTTTTAGGATACGTTCACTTGGAATTCCGTGAACAACTTCATCATCTATTGATGCACATATTGTTGCCGGAAAAGGCTTTCCGTATCCATATCCCTTAAAAGCAGGGATTCCGTTATTACTTCTTATGTAATCTTCAGCTATCTGATCTAATTCGAAAGTTGTTACTCCAGGTTTTACAAAACTACCGACAAGCTTTAGAGTTTCTGCAACTATTCTTGAACTTTCTCGTATTAAATCAATTTCCGAATTATTTTTAATCAGAATCACAATATAATAAATTTTTTAATTATCTTCTACCTTTTATTTTACCAGATTTCATAAATCCATCATAATGTCTCATTAATAAATGGGATTCAATCTGTTGTAAGGTATCTAAAGCAACACCAACCATAATTAACAAACTTGTACCGCCAAAAAATGAGGCAAAACTACCTGATACTCCAAATCTGGAAACAAAAGCCGGAAGAATTGCTATTATTGCCAAAAAGATACTTCCAGGCAATGTAATTTTAGTTAAGATGTTATCAATAAACTCGGCAGTTGGTTTACCGGGTCTAATACCAGGAACAAACCCGCCTTGTTTTTTCATGTTTTCTGCAACATCTTGTGGATTAAATGCAATAGCAGTGTAAAAATAAGTGAAGAAAATTATTATCAGTGCATAAATAACAGAATACGATAATGACGTATGCATAAAATATGCAGCTAAAGTTTGCATTGCTTCGCTATCAGGGAAAAAAGACAATACGGTACTAGGTATAAACATAATTGACTGAGCAAAAATAATCGGCATAACACCGGCTGTATTTACACGCAATGGAATATACTGAGTAACTCCACCATAAACTTTTCTTCCAACTACTCTTTTAGCATATTGTACGGGTATTCTTCTAGTTCCTTGTGTAACTAAAACGATTCCGGCAATAACTAAAACCATAAAAGCAATAATAACTATTTCAATAATAATATTTCTTTGTCCGGCAGCAATTAAACGATATTCATCTAACATTGCAAACGGTAAACGATTTATAATACCTATAAAAATTATAAGTGATATACCGTTACCAATACCTCTCTCAGTTATTTGTTCTCCCATCCACATAACAAACATTGTACCGGCAACCAAGAATACAACTGTAGTAATTGTAAACATAAAACCAGGTGCCGCAACAATTGATTGACCGTCAAAAGTCAAACTGTTTAAGTGAATTGTAGTTCCCCATGCCTGAAAAGCAGAAATTAAAACAGTACCGTATCTGGTTAACTGAGTAATTTTCTTTCTTCCTTCTTCTCCTTCTCTCTGGAGTTTTTGGAAATAAGGAACAACAGCTCCTAAAAGCTGAATAATAATAGATGAACTGATATAAGGCATAATACCAAGTGCAAAAATGGCAGCATTAGAAAACGCGCCACCAACAAACAAATCGTATAAGCCGAATAAATTATCCGAAGTTTTATTACTCATAGCTTCAGATAATAAAAACGAGTCGATTCCGGGCAATGTTATATGCGAACCAACTCTTACAATCAAAAGTAAGGCTAAAGTATATAAAATCTTTTGCCTTAATTCTGTAATCTTAAAAATGTTACGAAAGGTATCTTGTAGCCTACTCATTAAAGTTTTATCTCTTTTGTTGTTCCGCCTAATGCTTCAATCTTTGTTTTTGCCGAAGCGCTAAATTTATGAGCTTCAACATTAAGAACTGCAGTAAAATCACCGTCTCCTAAAATTTTATACGGTGCATTTGCTTTAGAAATAACACCAAATTTGTATAAAACTGCGGCATTAATTACACCGTCGGTAACTTTTTTGTCTTCAACTAACTTTTGTAACTTTTCAACGTTAACAGCTTGGAAATGAATTTTGAAAATATTGGTAAAACCTCTTTTAGGAAGTCTACGTTGTAAAGGCATTTGACCGCCTTCAAACCAAGCTCTAAATTTCGCACCGCTACGGCTTCTTTGACCGTTCATACCACGTGTAGCTGTACCACCGTGTCCAGAACCTTCTCCGCGACCGACTCTTTTAATATTTTTAACAGCGCCTTTAGCAAATTTTAAATTACTTAATATATCCATAGTTTTACCCTATTCTTCAATTTCTTCAACTTTAACAAGATGACTTACTTTAGTTAACATACCTCTAATTTGAGGCGTATCATTATGTACTTTAACATAATTAGGTCTTCCTAATCCCAAAGCTTCAATAGTACGTTTTTGTTTAAAAGGTCTATCTATAATGCTTCTAATTTGGGTAACTTTTAATTTTTTACTCATCATATCCTCTTACGAATTAAATAACTCGGTTACTGTCATTCCGCGTTTTTTAGCCATTGTGTAGGCATCAACTAAGTTGATTAATCCATTTAATGTAGCTTTAACTTGATTATGCGAATTTGATGAACCTAATGATTTAGTTAATATATCAGTAATACCGGCAGATTCTAATACAGCACGAACTCCGCCGCCGGCAATTAATCCGGTACCGGGAGTAGCAGGTTTCAATAATACTTTTCCTGCGCCAAACTTCCCAAGAATTACGTGAGGGATAGTTCCTTTTACTATTGGTACTCTATATAAATTTTTCTTTGCATCTTCAATGCCTTTTGTAATTGCATCGGTAACTTCGTTTGCTTTACCTAAGCCAACACCTACGTGCCCGTTACCATCGCCAACTACTACGATAGCGTTAAAACTAAATCTTCTACCGCCTTTAACTACTTTAGCTACTCGATTGATATGTACAACCTTTTCTTTAAGGTTTTCAATTCCCGATACTTTTTTTGGCTTCAATTTTAACTCCGTTGTTTCAAATTTTAACTTAATAAACTTGCTGCCGGAACAGGATTCGAACCTATACAGACGCCTCCAAAGGGCGTAGTCCTGCCATTAGACGATCCGGCAATCAAATTTAAAATTTCAATCCTGCTTCACGTGCACCATCTGCTGCACTTTTAATTCTACCGTGATATCCGTATCCGTTTCTATCGAATACTACTGATTCTATTCCTTTTTCTAAGGCAACTTTACCTAATAACTTACCAACTAATTTGCTTTGAGCTAATTTCGTTTTTGTCGTCTTTAACTCTTCGGCTATTTCATTTGATAAACTACTTGCACTTGCAAGAGTAACGCCGTTAACATCATCAATCACTTGTAAATATATTTTACTTAAGCTTCTGAAAACTGAAAGTCTCGGTTTTTCCGGTGTACCTTTAATTTTTTTTCTAACTCTTTCTTGTTTTCTAGCTCTACGATTATTATCTTTTTTAATCATTTTTCATTCTCTCCGTTAGGTTTTATTTACCTGCTGCTTTACCGGCTTTTCTTATAATAATTTCGTCACTGTATTTAATACCTTTACCTTTGTATGGTTCTGGTTCTTTAAGTGATCTTATTTTTGCAGCAATTAATCCTACTAACGCTTTATCACTACCGAATATTTTAATTTGCGTATTTGAAGCTGCTTCTAATTTAATTCCTGCAGGAGGTTCAAACAATATCGGATGTGAGAAACCTAAGTTTAACAACAAACAACTACCTTTTTGTTCCACACGATATCCAACACCAACGATATCTAATACTCTTGTAAATCCGGTTGTAACACCTGTAACCATATTTTGTAATAAAGCTCTTGTTAAACCATGCAAAGCTCTAATGGTTCTTTCATCGTTAGGACGAGTAACAACTACTTCTTCGGCGTTTATTTCAACGTTAATTTTAGGATTTATCTCGGTTTCTAATTCACCGAGCGGTCCTTTTACTTTTATTAAGTTACCGTTTTTATTTACGGCAACACCTTTAATATTTATCGGTTTTTTACCTATTCTCGACACAGTTAAACCTCTTAAATTTTACCAAATATAGCAAATTACTTCGCCGCCCACATTAGCCTCTTTGGCTTCTCTATCTGTGAGCAATCCTTTTGATGTTGAGATAATTGATAATCCCAATCCGTTTAATACTTTCGGTACTCTATCTGCAGGAACGTATCTACGTAAACCCGGAGTACTTACTCTTTTTAACCCACTTATTGCAGGTCCTATTTCTGAATATTTTAAGTGTAAACGAATAATATTTTGTTTGTTATCTTCAATAATATTAAAATCTTTTATAAAGTTACGTTCTTTTAATATTTCGCTTATACTTATTTTCATGTTCGAAGCCGGTATTTCTACATATTTCTTTTTGGCTTTAACTGCATTTCTTAATCTTGTTAAATAATCGGCTATCGGATCTGTTACTGGCATTGATTTTCCTCCAAAAAATTACCAACTTGCTTTTTTTATACCGGGTATTTCACCGCGTAATGCCATTTCTCTAAATGATAATCTGGAAACTCCAAATTTTCTATAGTAGCCGCGTGGTCGTCCGGTCATTAAACATCTATTATGTAAACGTATAGGGGAAGCATTTCTTGGTAACTGTTGTAATGCTTCGTAATCACCTTTTTCTTTTAATTCTTTACGAAGAGCCGCATATTTATCTACAACTTTTCTCTTTTTCTCTTCGCGTGCATATAAGCATTTTCTTGCCATATTTATTCCTTAATTAATTTCTTTCTTTCTAAATGGAACACCAAATGCTGCTAAAAGGGCATAAGCTTCTTTATCTGTTTTTGCGGTTGTTACAAAGGTAATATCCATACCTCTAACTTTGTTTATTTTATCGATGTTTATTTCCGGGAAAATAATTTGTTCTTTAATACCGATAGAATAATTGCCGCGTCCGTCAAAAGATTTATCACTAATACCTTTAAAGTCTCTTACACGTGGTAATGCTAAAGTAACAAATCTATCTAAAAATTCATACATTTTTCCACTTCTTAAAGTTACCATCGCACCAATTTTCATGTTCTCGCGTAACTTAAAGTTCGAAATAGACTGTCTGGCAGTACGAACCGACGCTTTTTGTCCGGTTATTGTTTCTAAGTCTTTAATAGCTTCGTCTAATAATTTACTATCTTGTACGGCTTCGCCAACACCCATGTTAATTACAATTTTAACAAGTTTTGGAACTTCCATAACACTTTTGTAATTAAACTCAGATTTTAATTTAGCTATTATTTCACTTTTGTATTTGTCAAATAATCTTGCAGGTAATTTTTCTTCAACAAAGTTCTCAACCGGTTTAGTTTCAACAACTTGATTTTTTCCGGCTTTATCTTTTTTGTTTGGCGCAGCCTGCTTGTTTTGTGCTTTTTCTTGTTTAGCCATTTTTAAACTATTTCCTCAAAATTATTTATCTAACATTTCGCCGCTAGATTTACTAACGCGTATTCTTTGTTGTTTTCCGGTACTATCGTTTATAATAACTTTTTTACCTATACGTGAAGGCTTGTTTGTTTTAGGATCGATAATCATTACGTTAGAAACATGAATCGGTGCTTCTTTCTCTACAATACCGCCTTGAGGATTTTTTTGTGTCGGTTTTGTATGTTTTTTTCTGATATTAACACCTTCAACTATAACTCTTTCTGTCTTAGGAAATACTTTCAATACTTTTCCTTTCGATCCTTTATTATTACCGGCAATTACTATTACTGTATCATTTTTGTGAATTTTCATTTCCTAACCTCTTATTATAATACTTCCGGTGCTAAAGAAATAATTTTCATATATTTCTTATCGCGTAATTCACGAGCAACGGGACCAAATATACGTGTTCCTCTTGGTTCACCTTGATTATTTAATAATACTGCGGCATTTTCGTCAAATCTTATGTAAGAACCATCATTTCTTCTAATTTCTTTTTTAGTTCTTACGATAACGGCTTTAGATACATCACCTTTTTTAACGTTTCCACCCGGTATAGCAGATTTTACGGATACAACTATTACGTCACCAACGCTTGCATATCTGCGTCTCGTTCCGCCAAGTTCTTTAATACATCGTACTCGTTTGGCTCCGGAATTG
>JAEXOD010000032.1 GCA_023447335.1 Bacteroidota bacterium | reverse complement strand
GTTCTACTTGCATTAACGTTTACATTTAAAATATCAGCAAATTTGATGGATGTTGCACCTGTATATGCCCATCCCGGCGTATCATCTGCCTCAAGTACGCGCAATTCGTTAATCCAGATATCACCGCTTACTTCTTGTAATTCTGATCCCTTATTGCTTGGGTTTACAACACCGATTATAAAGTATTGTAATTTAGTTAATGTAGGATTCCCCTTAACACCATAAAAATGCCCTTCTACACCCGGAACGGGTAATCTTATTGCTGCGGTATCACTACTTCTTCGTTGTTTTAAGGCAGTTAAATCACTAAATAAAATTTTAATCTCATTCCACCCGGCTTTAACAGGTTGTCTATATTCATAATAGTTAAGTGAATCAGCACCAAATCTAAAATATACTTCACTTGAATAATCGTTTTCATTAATATAATTTGAGACGGAACCGTTTTGATTTTCTAAGTCACCATGAACAAATAATTTCATTTCTTTATAATAAAATACGTTCAACGGACGAGTAAGATATTTTACGATATCACGTTTATCACCGTCTTTTAAATCTTTCACTCTCAATAATAATGACTGTTCGTTTGCAAGAACTTCTTCATCAGTTTTAGATTTATCTCTTTCTCTAAATACACCCGGCGGGCTATAATACTCAGGGTTATCTTCGATATTTATTGTAGATAATGTTAAAACATCGTCATCAATAGTAACTGCTGGCGGATTTAATACTTTTTGCCACTGATTACCAACTAAGTTAAACTCGGCAATTCTAATGTGAATATCAGATTCTGCACCGGAAACCCAAAGTCTTATATATTCAACGAGTGAAAAACTTGGTTCATTAAATTTCAGAGTATGATCTTTTAAAGGAACTTTATACAAATACCATCTTTCATTATCACCGCCGCCGGCAATAAAAGGATTGGTTGCTCTATTTGTATCAAGTGATATTTCATATCTAAAATAACTATCCACAACATCTAAGTTACCGTTGTTGTTTAAATCTTCCGTATCGGGTAAACGACCGTTATCAGATAATTGCCCGTTCCCTTGAGTTCCGTTGATGTATTGATAATCATCAGGATTACTACTAGAAGTTAATACAAATTGAAAATTATCACCTGAAGGATCAGGATTGCTAGCCGAATAATCCGGTTCTGCATAATCCAGAACTCCGTCTATACCGGTATCTTCTCCTTCATCAAGAAGTCCGTTTTTAACTTTATCTTCAGTATCAAGTTTATTATTGGGAATCATATCTTCACTAATTCTACCTAAATCCAGATAGATTTTAGCATCAGTGGGAGCTTTATCAACTTGCACCCAAAATTCAATATATTCAATATTTTCTTTTGTTAAATCACTTGCTGAAGACGAAAGCATCTTCATCATACCACCCCAATTATTTCTTGGAGTGGATAAATTTGGGTTATAGTTATGTGTTCCGATTCTGGTAGGTCTAAATACATAATCTAAAACAGTAACTTGCTGGTCATTACGTGATGCTTGTTTGTTAGGCCAGATGTCTTTAACATTCACGTTTGAAGGTAAAACATTATACCAAAAACTTTTACCTTTAAAGTCCATTTGCTGCAATTTTGTTAAATTAGAAAAATTTCCGATATTATCGGGCGGAGATAAATCTTTCCAAGCCGTGTAGCTTACACCGATAGGAATAATTCTTTTTGAGCCTTCAAAATCATCTATATAGGCAATACTTTTTCCTTCATCACTACTTATTGTACTTTTCTTTGTATTTGGATCCGGACTCATATATGCAAATTCACCCTTAAACGAAATTGTTGACATCGAGCTAGTTGAAAACAATTTATCTAAAGCTTTTGTGACAAAAGGCATATCTACACTAGTTTCAAAATCTAAACCAAAAATTGAGTTGTTAGAAGGTTCTTCTCCTATTCTAACTTTATCGCTTAATGTCTGTTGATTTAGATTTAAAAACGAAAAGCCTAATTTTGTTCTTTTACTAAATTCATATAAACCACGTAATCCCACCAATGTTTTTGAAGCTAGCGAAAACAAGTCATTCTGTTCATACGTAATCCTCAAATCGGCACCCGGAACAAGGGCTGCATCGTTTCTAATAACAACCTGCCCTGTATTATAGTCTACAGAATAATCGCTGCCGTTAGAAAGTTCTCTACCGTTTAATAAAACTTTAACAGAATTTTCAACTATATTAAAACCAATATTATAAGTTGAAGAAACCGAAGCGGAGTACTCCCCTACAATAGTAAATTTATCTTTTGCTCTATCATTTTTTGCAGCTATATCTGTAGTATCATAAATTGATTGATATCTAATATCTTGAGGAAGCCCCCCCGGCAAATTTGCACCGAAAGGTTGTAACTTCGGGAAAATAATCTCACCGGTTGAAGGTATAATGGTTCTACCTATAAAAAAATCGAATAACCCGTCAGGTGACGATGAAGTTCCGTTAACGTCTGTCATATCAAGTTCAAATGCGTTAAGAAGTTTCTTACCGGTATATTCATTAACAGGTTCTTGTCCTTCAATTTGATATTTAATATCAAGTTTAAAACCTTCTTTTTTAATATCACGTCCTTTTAAGGAGTAAATATTTTTAAGCTGAAGTTTCCAAGCATCTTTAAAATTTGGTTGTAAATTAGGAGGTTTAACTAAACGTAAAACTATATGAGGAATTGAATCTTGTTGAACATCAGAAATAAACTCACCATAATATTCATCATCTGCAGTAGAAGTTGAATTACCTTCTAATCTAAATGCTACTGCAATAGCATCAACATCGTTATATCCTGTTTTTAACGAAATATAACCGGTATATTGATCATATGTATAATCTACATTTTCAGTTAAGCGGATGAAACGACCGTTAATAACGTTTTTTCCTGCTTTTGATTGTAATGTAGAATCTCTGTATGTTGCATAATTATATAATTCACCGTTTTTTCGCGGAGGTAAGTCAATAAAAGCATTTGCTTTTTTCTCGTTATTGTCATCCCTTCCGGTAATGGTCTTCCAAACTTGAAGTTCTCTAATCTCATATCTACGATTAATAACCGGAGTCGGATTACCGTAATAATTATAAAAAATATTCAATGCTTCCGAAGTATCTGCGTAAACTTCATGAATAAAAAAGTGATTTTTAGAATATTCGTAAGCTCTTACTTCAAACTGATTTGTACGAGAACCACCGCTTACGGACATTTCTTGAACTTCTCCCTTCTTCTGTGAAGCTAACGCAGTTAAACTTAAGGGACCAAATTTAAACTGTGCTTTTAATCCGAATAATGCTTCGCTACCCCCTACCAAAGATGATGTTTGAAGAGATACGTTACCGGCTTCAATGCTTTGTATCATTTCATCTTCATAACCGGTATATTTAATCTTAAGCATATTCTCGTACTCAAAAGTACGTTCAGTATTCCAATCTGCCGAAATTGTAAGTTTATCACCTATTGTTCCGTTTACACCAATTTGAACGGTTTGTTTAAAATCCGGTTCGCTTCGTGTATTACCTAATCTACTTGCAGTAAGTCCGTCAGTAGTTTCAGTTTTCCATGCTCCGTGTATATCAACTGCACCGTTTATCTTTAAACTAATTTTCGGAGGACCGAATATACTTAGAAACGAAACACTCGGTAGCGGAATATCAATATTAGTGATATCGGTCAATAGTTGGCTTAAATCTTTTTTCCCTTCTTTTAATTCATATTTATAACCAATATCTTCCCACAAATCTCGATTCAAACTTTCTTGTCTTAATGAAATATATTCATCCAAAGGAATTTTCAGATCAGGACGAGTTGGAATGCCCCCAATTTCTTCCTTAATTATCACAAACTGACCGGTAGAATCGAGCTCGGCAGTCCTTCTTTTATTTGTGGTAGGTTGAGCAAAAAAAGATGATTGTTTTTTGGGTCTGAAAGACGTGTAAGGATTATCAACTCTACTATGCCTAAACAAATTTAACCTAGCTGTAGAATCCACCACCCATTCTTTGTGTTTTAAAGAATCAATATATGTGAGTGAATCTTTAAGTTTAGTATTTTTGGAATTGTTTAGAAGAGAATCGATCGAAAAGATGAATTCATCAGGTGAATTTTCCGAAGATGATTCCTGTAACTCAATATTTTGCAATGCAGCGGCTTGGCTCTCAATAGGAGCTTCCTCTGTATTAACATCCTGCAAATGTTTTACATATTCAATACAAGTATCAAATAGTATATCTTTGTTAATATTTTCTTTTGGTTCAGCAGAAAAACCAAATAATAATGTAACTAATACTAAAACCGGAAAAGAATATATAATCCGGTAAATAAATTCCCTTAATTTCAGCAATAGAGTATTGATAGTGCT
>JAEXOD010000009.1 GCA_023447335.1 Bacteroidota bacterium | reverse complement strand
GTGTACGGGGTGTACAAGAGTTTTTAGAATTTAGTAGTCTATTAATATCACTTAAATAACTTAAAAACCTGTAAGACATAGTCTAACTATTCGGAATAAAAAAGAGTGTTTTTAGTAATCTCTAATTGATTTATAGTTTTTTTCTAATTGATTGGTTAAGGGCAAGAAAACCCTCCTCAAATGATTTTCTAAAATCCGCATATTTAATATCATTTATTAAAATTGGAATCTCACATTCTTCTAGCAAAACAGGCAATATGTTTAAATCGTCTTTACTTAAAGCATCTGCTAAAAAAGAATTTAGTTCTCGTTTTACCCAAGTTTTCTTAATCGAAATCGCGGATAAAACAATTACTAAATAATCCGATTTTTTCAAACCCTCATTAATTTTTTCAACAATACAATCACCAACAAGAATTTCATGTTTATCATACCAAATATTGTAATTATATTTATCTAACTCTTCAAAAAGTTTATCAACAAACGGTTTATCTTCTGATGCGTGAGAAATAAAAAGAGTTGGTGGAGAAATTGATGATTCCAAATTATCTATTAGTTTTGAAACAAGAGTCTCTGCATTTATTAAAGTTTGATTTTCAACATATAAACAAAAATTGAAATAAGCAATTTCTTCATAAATATTCGACCCAATATTGCTGATTTTATCATTAGTTACAAATTCTGATAGCTTTTCTTCATATTTTGTAATTATACCTTTAAAATAACTGTCATTACCTTTTTTATCACTTGATTCGGGTAAAAATATTGGTACCGAACAATAAATGATGAATTTGTTTTTTTTGATTTTCTCGAAAATGGCATATGGACTTCTCCCTATAAGTTCCTTTGAACCAATAATTTTATCACATAGCTGTACTTTTATCCTTAATGGAAGTTCATTCATGGGGGTATCTGCAAATTTTGAAGACACTAAATCAAATACTTCACCATCTTCGGAATTTATCTCTTCACTATTAAAAAATAGTCTTTCTTTGTATTTATCTCTCGTAAATCCCATTCTTAGTAGCCTGATGTTATAATATAAAAATTTAATTCATAATTTGGGACTATTCCAAATAGAAGTTGCATTCATTATTAAAAGATTAAAATAATTCAATCTTCTACATTCACTTTTAATTTTCAATACGTATATTTGATTGGGTTTGCAGCACCTTTTTTTCTCATTGAATCGGGCAATCTTTTTCCTTTGTAAACATTTTGTATATCATCGGGGGCAATACTACCTACAAATCCATAGCGACCTGAATCTGAACTTGCAAAAGGAAACTCGGGAAAGTTTTCTGGTGTTGCTTTTAACCACTCTTTTGCTATGAAGACTTCTCTAATCAGTCCAAGATAAGTAGCGCAAATATATTCTGCTTTTTTTGCTTTATTAATATTAACTTTCCAAGCAAATCTAGTAGCATCCAAAATGTTCTTATCGAGAGCACTTCTGTTAATATTAATTAGGATTAGTTTATGTCTTATTTCTGCGATTTGAGCAGTATATTTTTTTATTATTTCGACAACATTCATTACACCATAATCACCACTTCCCTTACCATTTGAAATGTTGGATAATCCAGGGAAACAATCGATTAAAGCCCCCTCAACATGTTCGGCAGTTTTTGCATCAAGCCCATGACGGTGAATAATATGTCCAACTTCAAATCCAGCCAACTTTATATCACGTATCCTTTTCAATTTCATATTTTCTTCTTCTTCTTCAAGGATATTCTCTTTAACATGGTCGAAAACCCTATTTGCTTTTCCTTTTCCAACATAAAATGTTTCACCATTTCTCGGATCAATGAGTCTATAAACATAATACCCCAATTGTTCTATTACTTCAGGTGGAAATTTTTCAATGACTTCATTTAACATAAAACACCTCTTCTATTTTAACATTGTTTTTGTATTTGTAATTTATTCGTTAATAAAAATAATCCTTAAGAGAGCTGATATAAAAAAATCAAAAAATATAATCATCAAACAAGACTTCAATATATGTATTTCAATAATTACAAACATTTTAATTGTTAGCATCAAACAATATTGTTTAGTAAATAAAACACTTTCCATAATTTAAACATCTTGTTTTATGCTACATCCAAATCATATAAATATTGTTGAAAATCAATAAATAATTCACTTATTTCTTTTACTTCTCCCAATTCCAAACGGGCATCTTCCAACGACTGGTATTTGTTTTGCAATAATATCGGCAATTTGTCTCTGTCCAATTCATCAACTCCCGATTCAATATATTTACTTAATACAAATTCTATAAACTCCTTTTGCTTTTCATTTAATAATGTAAATATATTGGGTTTAGCTTTACTCACTCTTTCTTCCCGAGTTAGCGACTTGATAGAACTATTATATACGTATTCCAATACATCAAACAAATCACTTTTTTCAAGTTTAACCAATTTTTGTAAAGTTTTTAAATCTTTCTTGTTAAAACCAGCCTCTTCTAATTTTTCAAGCAATGTTTTTCGGGTTATAGGATTACCCCATATTTTTCTCAACTCTTTTTCATCATCAAATAAATCAGGTAATTTTCCAAACAATTTCTCCATAAATTCCTGCGAGGACATTATACTACCCTCTTGACTCCAAAAAGTAGTGGCTACCATATGTTGTATTTCTCTTACTTTTCCGTCCGATAGTTTTATCTTAACTTTTTTGATGCATGTACAGGGTTTGTTTCCGCATACAGAACATTCTTTCGGTTCTGCTTTTTCACATTCGCATGGATTTTTTCCACATTTCGAGCATATTTTTGTTTTTTGGTCCTTTTCACAAACACAAGGTAATTGACCACATATTTCACATGGTTCAGGTAATGGCTCTCCGTCCCATTCGGGGTCTGCAAAGTGATGATAAGCATTTACATAATCATATATCGTAAAGTATTCTTTTCCTTCAAATAGGCGGGTGCCTCTACCTATAATCTGCTTAAACTCAATCATCGAATTTATGGGACGTATCAATACTATATTTCTGATATTCCTTGCATCTACTCCCGTTGAAAGTTTTTGTGACGTTGTCAATACGGTAGGTATTGTTTTTTCGTTGTCTTGAAACTCTCTTAAATATTGGTCTCCGATTATACTGTCGTTTGCGGTTACTCTTACACAATAATTTGGATGTTTAGAGTATTTTAATTGATTAACCAAATCCCTAATTAATGCGGCATGGTTTTGATTGGCACAGAATATAATCGCTTTTTCGTTTTGGTCTGCTTCGTCCAAAAATATTTTTACCCTTTTCTTTTCCCTTTCTATTATTTCTATGCTTTTGTTAAAATCCTTTTCTTCATAAATTTTGCCCTGCTCAACCTCACCCTCTATTATACTGTCATCGCTTGTATAAATATACTCATCAATTGTCGTTTGAATTCTTTTAACTCTGAATGGGGTTAAATATCCGTCATTTATTCCTTCTTTTAATGAATACACATATACGGGTTCGCCAAAGTATTTGTATGTATCTATATTGTTTTGACGTTTTGGAGTTGCTGTCAATCCAAGTTGAACGGCGGGAGAAAAGTATTCTAAAATTCCTCGCCACTCACTCTCATCTTTGGCACCACCCCTATGGCATTCATCAATAATTATAAAGTCAAAAAAATCAGAAGGGTAATTTCCGAAATAAGGAGCAGGCTCTCCATCCTCGTCGGTTCCCGTCATAAAAGTTTGAAATATTGTAAAAAATATACTACCGTTTTTAGGCACTTCTCCTAATTTTCTTATTTGACTTGGGTCAATTCTTACAAGAGCATCCTCCTGAAATGAGGAGAAGTTATTAAATGCTTGGTTTGCCAAAATGTTTCTATCTGCCAAAAACAAAATTCTGGGGCGATGCTCACTTACAAGTGTTTTTGAGTTAAAGTTCAACAAATTCCATCTAGCATTAAATAGCTTCCATGCAATTTGAAAAGCGATTTCAGTTTTCCCTGTACCCGTAGCCAGTGTTAGCAAGATTCTTTTTTGCTTACTAATTAAAGCTTCGAGAACTTTTCTGACTGCAATCTCCTGATAATATCTTAGCTGTCTTGAACCGCTTTTATCTTCAAACGGAATTGAAGAAAATTTATCACGCCAAAAATCGCAGTCACTGTAAACTATATTCCATAATTCTTCGGGTGTATAAAAAGAATTTACATATTCTTCTTTTCCCGTGCGCATATTTATTAAATAAATACTATTTCCGTTAGTAGAATAAGCTATATCAAGACTTAACTTTTCTGCATATTGTTTGGCTTGTGAAACTCCTTCAGTTGCTTCGGTAATATCACTTTTCGCTTCAATAACGGCAAGTTTTATTCCCTTATAAACTAATACGTAATCTGCTTTCAGTTGTTTACTACGCAAACCACCACTTTGTAGTTGTCCTTCGGTTATTTTATATTCTCTAAGAACTTTTGAATACTCAACTACGCCCCAGCCGCTTACTTTCAGTTGGGGGTCTATTAATTCCGCTCTAGTTTCTGCTTCGTTCATAATTTTATTTAATTTTTTTTATCATCTTATTAAAATGCTTTATATAACCTGTTTGCTCAAATACTAATTTAAATGCTTCAAAAAAGATATCGTAATCGAACTCTTTGTAATCAAAAATATTTTGTCCTATTGAATGTGATTCTCTGTTAATGTATCTATAAAATGGTTGATATTTTTCTTCTTTTAATACCTCCTGGAACAAGTTATTTAAATCGTATTTTTCTGTAAAATTAAAAAAGTATTCAATAATGTTTCTCATACAATTTGCTATTAATGCATTAGGACAATCCTTATTTTTAATAATTGACCAATATGACTGATAATCATTTTGTATCTCCTCATAATGCATTGGTAAAATTTTACTTCCATTTCCCAGCTTAACTATTCTAAAAAGTTTCTGCTTTTCTTCTCTATCTTTTTGTTTTAAGATGGTTAATTCGTAAAAAAAATATAAACTGTGTGTTAACACAAAAACTTGTTCAAATTTTTCAGAATTAAAAAAGATTCTCTTAATTAATGTCCCAATATTGAAGACATGAATATGAGAGAGACTTGAAATTGGGTCATCAATAACAATTATTTTTTTAGTATTTATCTCCTCAACACTTTGTTTACCATGACATAGTTCAATAAAATATAAAAAACTTATTAGCATTTTTTCACCTTCACTTAGCGATCTGAATATATCTTCATCACTTTCGCCTCTAACCAATTTATAAGTTGCTTTGTCATACTCTTTAATACTAAAATCACTTATCCCAAGATCAAACAACCTTTTATTAATATTTTCTATCGAATCACTTATATTAACTGTTCTTTTTTGCATGTCCTTTATTAATTTTTCAACACGATCTATCTCCAATCTATATTTACTAATTTCTTGTTTTACTCCATCTAGTTTCTTTTGAAAAAATGAAATATCCTTTTTATAAGAAGAAATATTTGAATCATATTGTAACCTCATGAGATTCCAAAATTTTTTCTTTATTTCTTCTTTTGTTGCTAATTTATTACTAATTTTTTCATTTAACTCATTTATAGAGCAGTTTAACTGTTCTATTAAATCATTTATCTGCACAACTATTTCTGTTGTTTCATCAAGATTTATAATATTACTTGGGTATTTTAATTTTTCATCAATTAAACTTAAATTTTTAGAAATTACATTATTAAGAAATAAAACCTTTTCCTGAATTCTCAATTTATACTCCTCAGTTAAAAATTCAGGTATATCTATTGAGAAGTTAGGAATTGTCTCTTTTTTTTCTATATAATTCTTCCTTAAATAATTTATATATTCAATGCTCTTTTTATATTTATCATCAAAGTAATCATTAAGTTTCTTAATAAAATCTGAATCAATAGTATCATTTTGGCAAAATGGACATTTACTTAAGCTGTGAGAATTTTGAGGAATATACCTTAAACCCTGTTTAACCCAGTCAGAGTTATCTAGCATATTTATTAATGATGAAATTTCGCTATTATCATTTCCAATGATAGGTTGTAGAAATATTCTATTTAGTTCAACTGACCCTCCATCAAATTTTATTTTTTCTTGAATAGAGTAAAATTCAGTTTTGCTATTTTTAAAAATTTTGGATTCATTTTTTAATGACTCAATATCATAACTTATTTCATCACTTGGCACTTCAATCTCTATTAATTTATTTGCTAATTTCTTTTTCTCACTTTTAACTCCTTCTAAACAAAAATCTAGTAATCTATCACCACCAGAATATTCCCCTTTTATCTGCCACACTATATCTTCGAAATTTCTTGTAACTCTTTCAATTTCATTATCAATATCCGTCTTCTTTAAGGATTTTTCATTTATAGCACCTTCAATCTTCAGTTTTTGGGATTCTAAATCTTTAATTTTAATTTCTATTTCTTTATTTTCTTTAGATAACGTAAAAATACCTTTTTGTACATTTGATTGATAAAAATTTTCATCAATAAATCTTTGATTATACACTAAAATTCTTTCGCCATTTTCTTTAATAACTGAACAATTATTATATTTTTTATTCGTTGTATCGGATAAGTAATTTGAAATAGTGGTTTTCCCAGTACCATTCAGACCATAGATCAAATTAATTTTTTTATCAGTAATCAATTCTGTCTTATCTCTAAAACTTGCCTTATCACCCATTTCAATTTTTTTAATCATTTTTTCCTCAAACATTATTTATTTAATTATTTAATTTCACAATTCCCCTTTAAACGCTTTTTCCAATATGCTTTTTTTGAGTTCGTCCAAGTTTTCTATTTGCTTTTTATACGTTTCTTCTAATTTTTTAGTCTCTGCCGAAAGTTTGTCGAGATTTTGCACTATTGATTGCTGTTTTTTATGTAATTTTGGAAAGGGAATAATATAATTTTCAATCCAATCTATTGAAACCCTCTTATGCCCTACTGCACCTGTCATTAATTTTCTTCCTTCTTCTCTTATTTTATTACTTGATAAAAAATAATAAAGATAATCTGGAACAACATTTCCATTTGCCCTAAAAACAATATATTCACTAGAACCAAATCCTATGCTATTCACTAAATTTCGTGCAATTCCAATTTTACCATTCTCAAAACACGGGGTAATTTTTGCCATAAGTACATCATTATCTGCAAAATATGTATAGTTTTTATATATTTTTAGAAGTTTTTCTTCTTTCTTCCCAGAAAAATCTTTGTTAAGAATCCCTAAGTCTTCCATCGGTAAAAATGTAACTAAATCAGTATCTTTTAGTTTTTCCTTTGCTTCTTTTTTGGGTGGTTTTATTATACAAACATCTCCCAATCTCTTCTCTTCCCAACCCTCTCCTTCCTTTTTAAAAACACCATTCAAATAACTATCAAATAGTTCTTTTGCGTTTTTTATGTTTTTTTCTGCATTGGCTTTCGCTTTATCTATTTCGGCAAATGCTTTATCAAGTACTTCGACTATGCGTTTCTGTTCGGTAAATGGGGGAATAGGAATTTCTATTTCTTTATAATCATCAAATATTAAATTTCTAATACCTGTTGAATGACTTTGCATTGTTTCTGTCAATCCACGTAAATAGATACTATGTAAATATCTGTGCAAAAAGTTAAAATCAACCTTCTCTTTATATAAAATCCTAATAAGTGATGTGAAATTACTAAATGAGTATTCACCCTCGTTTTTGTTAAAGACTATTACTCTTCCAATTGGTTGCTTTGGACCACCCCCCGATTTCTCAAGAATTATATCACCATACTCCAATTTCCTTTTTTCGAATTGTGATCGTTCCACATCTAAACATGCAATATCAAAATCGTCAAGTGTCCCATCCTTCGAAAAATTTGTATTTCTTATAACATTTACTTTAGTAAATGGTGGCTTCTTACCTGACCAAAGACCGTTCTTAAACAAACAAATATCTCTCAATTTTTTAACTTCCCAACCCTTTTTCATACAATCCCCATGATTGCATTATGGAGAGCACTCACCGAGTTTTTATCTATTTTAGCAGTTGTCGCAATTTTTGATACAACTAAAAACCCTGCCGGTTCTTCATGTGGTACGTTGGAATTTTGCTTGCGGTTTATACACACCGTTTCATCCTCAATTCTAACTTCAAGATGTTCAGAAAGTTTATCTAATTGGTAAAACACTATTTCGTCTATCATAATAAATCCCGTATAGCGGATATTATTTTTGCGGTTTCTTCGTTTAGAGTTTCCATTTCGTTTAATATTTCATTGGGTTCTCTTAAACTCTTTTCTTCCTTTTTATTCGGGTTCTTAACGCTTAAATCGAAAGTTGTTTTATCAACATCGAAAATATTAGTACTCCAACTATTTTCACTCTCTTTTTTTGTTTTTTGAAGTTCAATAAACTCTGCCAAATCTTGCTCGTTTAATGGGTTTGTTTTTCCTAAATTCCTATCTAAATTAAGCTGATAATACCAAATTTTTTGTGTCGGTTCTCCTTTTTGGAAAAACAACACCACTGTTTTAACACCCGCAGTAAAGACTTTTGGTGGTAGATCAAGAATTGTATGTAAATTGCATGATTCTAATAAGCTTTTTCGTAATTTAGAAGCATCATCATTGCTTAAAAAAGTATTTTTTATAATAATGCCGGCTTTTCCGCCTGCTTTCAATATTTTAATGAAGTGTTGCAAAAACAAATAGGCGGTTTCACCTGATTTGATAGGAAAATTTTGTTGGACTTCTGCTCTTTCCTTTCCTCCAAACGGCGGATTTGCCAAAACTATATCATATCTGTCTTTTTCTTGAATATCGCTAATATTTTCGCTTAAAGTGTTGGTATGGATGATATTTGGGGCTTCAATTCCGTGAAGAATCATATTCATAATACCGATAATATAAGCCAAAGACTTTTTCTCTTTACCGTAAAATGTGTTCTTTTGAAGCTTTACTACATCATCTGTTGTTAACTTTTTAGAGGTTTTCAGATATTCAAAAGCTTCGCATAAAAACCCTGCGCTACCAACCGCTCCGTCATAAATTTTGTCTCCTATTTTTGGAGCAACTATTTTTACAATAGTTTTAATTAAAGGTCTCGGGGTATAGTATTCTCCTCCGTTACGCCCTGCGTTCCCCATATTTTGTATTTTAGACTCATACAAATGACTCATTTCATGCTTTTCTGCATGTGTTTTAAACCTTAGTCGGTCAATAAGTTCAATAACTCCGCGTAAATTATAACCGCTTTGTATTCTGTTTTTCAGTTCGCTAAATATTTCGCCAATTTTATATTCAATCGTATCGGCACTATTGGCGGTTTGTTTGAATTTTTTAAGATACGGAAATAGCTTTGAATTGACGAAATCGATTAAATCGTCTCCGATTAATGCTTTTTTATCAATTTTATTATTATCGTCTTTTGGTGCAGCCCATGTATTCCATCTAAAATCATTACTTATAATGTAAGTGTAATCTTTGCCCTTTAATTCCTCAGCAGTTTTTCTTTCGTCTTCAAGATCATCCAGATATTTTAGGAATAAAATCCAAGAAGTTTGTTCAACATAATCAAGTTCGCTGCTACACCCTGCGTCTTTATGCAAAATATCATCAATATTTTTAAATATTTGTTCAAACATATAGTTTTCAACCGTTCCTTAATTAGAGTAACCAAAGATAATAAAAAAAGAGAAAATAAAAAAAATAATGTCTTTATTATCGTAAATATTTCACACAGACAATAAAAAACTTATTGCTCAATTTTTTTAGTTAATAAGTTAAAAATTAGTACTAATTTTAATAGATACCGGAGATACAAAGAGTGTATTAATCATTTTCACGTTCATATTTTTGTCTGGCAATTTTCACAGCCTTTTTAAGTTTTTCTTTAAGTAATTTTTTTGAAGGAAGAACTGTTAAATAATCAGCAACATGAATATTGATTTGATCTAATCTAAGTAGTTCAATATGTTCGGTGTTTTTGCCCGTACAAAGTATTAATCCTATAGGGGTATTTTCTCCTTCCATTTTTTCATATTTATCAAGATACCGCAAATACAATTCCATTTGCCCTTTAAAGGCAGCATCAAATTCACAAATTTTTAGATCTATGGCAATTAAACATTTTAACCTTCTATGATAAAACAGCAAATCAATATAATAATCTCTATTATCGATTGAAATGCGTTTTTGTCTTGCCATAAAAGCAAAATCTCCTCCAAGTTCATTTATAAATCTTTGAAGTTCAATTATTATCGCAGTTTCTAAATCTTTTTCGGAAAATGTATCAGCCAACCCTAAGAAATCAAGAAAATAGGGGTCTCTAAATACTAAATCGGCACTAAGTTTTTGTTCGTTTTTTAACAATTTTAAGTCATTTAAGATTGTTTCTTCAGGTTTTTTACTAATCGCGGTTCTCTCAAATAGCATTGATTCGATTCGTTCTCTAAAAGTCCTCACACTCCATTTTTCAGTTATGCACATTTGAATATAAAAATCTCTCTTTAGGGAGTCCTCCATTGGCAAAACTGCTAAAAAATGAGTCCAACTTAATTGTCGTATCAGCGATACGACAATTTCTTTGTCAGGGAAAACAGTGGCAAATTGCATCATTCTTCTAAGGTTTTTTTCAGAAAACGAATAACCATATTCAGACACTAATTGTCGAGAAAGTATACCAATAACTTGCTTGCCATATTCTGCTCGTTTATATTTTATTACTTTTTCATTTACTTTTTGTCCAATCTGCCAATACATCATACTCATGGAAGCATTAACTGACATGGCTATTTTTTCTTTCCCCTCGTCTATTATTTTTTTAATATCAAGAAATAACTCTTTGTTTTCAAGTATTTTTGCCATAAGTGAAATTCCTCACAATAAAATTTTTAATTATCGGCTAATAATTTTCTTTTCTCTTTTAATCATCTATTCAAAAGTAAAAATAAAAATATTACAAACCAACTTTTGGTATGAAAAACCTTGGTAATAAACTATAACACAAACCAATGAAATGAATATCTGATTGTTTAGGTTAATATTTTTCGGACAAGTAAAGATGCCAACTTATAACAAAATCCTACTTTCCAATCTTTTAGATTCAAGAGACTCTAAATATTCAGCCCTTGTATATGAAATAATATCAACGGGCATTTTAATTATTCTCATAAACTCAGTTTCGGGTTTATAAAGCATGTCAGCCCTTTGAAAAATATTCTTATTTTCAAATGCTTTAGAAATTACAATCATATCAAGGTCGCTTTCAGCCTTATCTGTTCCTTTCATAACAGAACCAAATATCGCCAAATTTTCAACAGGGATACCAGAATTTTCAAGTAAATCCTTTAATGTATTTGCAATGTTTATTAGCTTTTTATTATCCATTGTTGAATCCTTTCAGTTGTAATTAATATCTCTTCTGTTGTCGTACTGTTGAACTCTTCCAATAATTTAGATAAACTTTCTGGATATCTTGTTGGTACAGATACTTTATTTAATGAGAATAGGAATTTTTTGTCATCTTCCGAAAACTCTATTCCCAGTGATTCAATTAAAAAAGTTAGATTGTGAGTCTTTGGAGGAAAAACGTTTTTTACCTTAATTAAAAGACCTTTTAGTGCCTTTTCCAAAGAGAGATGACACATAAAGACACAATAAATATATCTTCCTGATTGATACATGCTTTTGGCAGTTTCCATGTCATAGTTTGACTGAAAATACCACTCTTCGTAATTGTTTATATTAGTATTCTGCATAAACCTAAATAATAAAGTAATTGTAATTTAACAAAAAGACCTTAAAATTACAAATAATTATTGTTCATCATATTCACATTTCCTTTTTTGGTATAAGAATCCTGATAACAGAAACAATAACAAAATCAGGAGGACAATACCATGTCGTTTACTATTGGCTGCGACCCCGAGTTGGTGGCTCGTCATAACGGTGTGTTTGTTCAGGCAAACAAGTATTTCAAGTTTAACAGTTCTTTCGGTACTGACGGTAATTCAGATATTTGTGAAATACGTCCGGGCTACTCAGAATCCCCAATTGAATTAACAGCTAAAATTAGAAGTATAATCGAGTATGGGAATGAAAAAGCTCCCGACTTGGAATTTTATGCAGGAAATTTCGTTGACGGGTACCCGTTAGGCGGACATATACATATCTCTGCAGAACCGACAGATAAAGTAATTAACTCAATTGACTCAATACTTTACTCATTATCAAACTGTATTGACGAAAGAGACCAAAGAGACAAACGTCAGCGTACAGGGTACGGTAAACGTTTTGCTTTTCGTAAAAAGGATTATGGGTTTGAATACCGCACTCCAGGTTCTTGGCTTATATCTCCAAGTGTAGCACTTGTTACGCTAACGCTTGCAAAGCTTGGTGTAATTGCGGCAGTTGAAGATGATATTGATTTGGTTGAGGCAAAAGGAAGTATTCATTCAAATACGTTTCTCAAGAATATTGAAGCATACATTAAAACAATCCCCGATGACTGCCGTGAAGGACTAACACAGTTAAAGAAATTGCTTAGTAAACCGATTGACTGGAATCAAAACATACTCCCTAACTGGGGCATATCGGGAGGCTGCTAATGTACTGCTCAATATGTGAAATAGAAATTGATGAAGAAATTGATTATCGAAATGTAAACGGTCGAATAATATGCGATACATGTTTTGATGAGAATTATCATTATTGCAGCAGGTGTGATACCATAATTCATGAGAACGATACATATTATAGTGAATGTGGAGACCCTTTGTGTAATGATTGCAGAGATGACGAAAGTGCTTATGACGAAAACTGTCCCGATAATCCCGAAGTGAGCGAAGAAGAGATAAAAGAAGTAGTTGAGCTTGCCAATCAATGGTTAAATGATGACAGTCCGAGAAGATATAACATAAGCATTAGAACAGGTGATTTTATGTTATCCGATTTACGTAAACAGATTGGCTTAATACTAAACCCCATTTATGTATTTGGTTTATATGACAGAACAGAATATCAGATAAGTGTAAGTTCTGATTTACTTGATACAGTAAATACATTTATTGAACAACATAACCTAATCTGGAATGTACACGAAGGAATCGGTTCAAGAAGAATAGGACTTTCATATTCAATTCGATTAAATGAATATGAAACAGTATTCGCCTTACTAAAACAAATAACCGAGGGTAAATTATGTGCGGTATAATGGGGTATTTTTGTTGGTCAGATGTGAGACCAGAAAAGAGAGACATTACAAATATGTTCTCGTTACTTGAAAGCAGAGGCAGGGATGCAAGCGGGTATGGATTTATCAAAGACGGTAAACTTGTAATAGTAAAAGATGCAGTCCGTTCCTCAAAACTTGTAGAAAGCAAAGAGTGGGATAACCTAATAATGCCCAAAGTGTTTATTGCTCATACAAGACTAAAGACACAAGGGAGCGAAAAGCATAATGTAAATAATCATCCGATATTCAGCAAAAACGGAATAGCTATTGTACATAACGGAATGATACATAACGACAAAGAGATATTTGCACATGAAAAAAGAGACGGGCAGGTGGATAGTGAGGCAATATTAAGTGTTTTTTCAGAGAAGACAAAAATAGATAAAATAAAACGAGTATTTGACAGACTGGAAGGAAGTTTTGCATTTGCAGGGATCGACAAAAATGATCCTGATAAACTTGTACTTGTAAAGAAGGATAATCCCTTGTGTCTATACTTAGACACTAAAGCAGAGATAATATACTTTTGCAGTGAAAGAAGTATAATGCAGGAAGCATTAAACATACGTTCAAAAGTTTGCAGAGGGTTTAATGTAGGTGAGTATAATTACCATTACTTTGAAATGGAAAACAATCACGGATTGGTATTAAGCAATAACGGAGTTGAAAGCTACAAAAAGTACACGCCTAAAACACAAAGGTGGTATCCCAGATATATGAGGGATGACTTTGAAATAGTAACATGTCCTTTCTGTTATGAGCAGACATTTTATGATGAAGGGAAACTGAATAACAGATGTCACTACTGCGGGAATGATTTAACAACTGATTAATTACGGAGGTAATATGGACTGGGTTATTTTCGGTGCAACAGTAATGATAATAGTGCTTGAAGAGATAATCAGAAAACGAAAGGGGCAATAATGGATTTAATTCAAACATTACTTGACGAAGCTGAGTTAAGGGAGGAAAGACAAGAGGAGGCATATTACGACTTACTGCTTTTGGAGATACAGAATTTAAGCAAAGAGCAGGAAAAGAATTTCACAACAGCAAATAAGGAGATTGAATTAATTAACAACTGGGTATTAAAGAAAAACTTACCCATACAAGAAAAGATTGAAAGACTTGAAAGAAAGCTTGAATTGTTTATAAAGGAAAAGGGGGTTAAGACAATAGACCTTGCTCATGGTATATTAAAGCTGCACAAAAAACCTGACAAAGTAGAAATAACAAACATGGATTTATTCCTGCAAAACGCAAAAGCAGAAATGATAACCATAATACCGGAGCAGATAAAACCCGACTTAAACAAAATAAAAGCTTACTTAAAAGGACATTATGCAGTACCGCCCGGAATAACGGTAATGCAGGGACAAGAAGAATTCAGTTACAAATTAAAGGAGGAAGAAACAGTTGGAAAGGAAGAAACTGGAACTAACACTGAACAAGCCGAGCGAAATAGAATTGCTGTATGACGAACCCGTAGTAGGACAAAGTAAGTATGGTGATTATTATTTGTATGCGGTACGTAACGGAGACGGTACAACCGAATACAGCTTTTTCGCTCCTGACGAAGTACACGAAAGGATAAAGGATTTGAAGAAGGGAGCTAAGGTAGTAATAACAAAATTAGCAGAACAGAAGGGTAATAAAATAATCACTAAGTTTGATGTGAATGTAATTGCACAGGCTGCACAGAACGCTGCTCAACCGAGCCCCGCTCAAGTAGGAGGCATGGACAATTACTATGAAACTATGCTTCAGTGTTGTAAAGATGCAATAAGAATACAAAACGAATTGGGGGGCATGATGGACGCTAAATCTATTGCCGTTACATTATTCATAGCAAGGAGTAAAAATGGATAAACTAAAAGAGTATTTATTCCCAGTTGAGGAAAGAAAAGTATTTTATGAGCATGAGGGGGTCACTTCGACCTCCTCATATAAATCAATTGTGCATGGTGAAACAGGTGAGTTAATTTCTATTATGAAAGATACTTATAACTTAATTCCCAATGAACAGATAATTATTCCCTTAATGGAACAGTTGGAAACATTGGACTCAAGCTGGATTATTGACCCAAGCCACAGTTATGTTGATAACAACCGTATGAGACTGCAAATAACATTCCCCGAGCTTACATTTAATGACGGTGAAAGTGATATAGCTTTATCATTATTTGTTCATAACAGTTATGACGGAAGCGAAGGAGTAAGATTGTTTTGGGGAGCAATAAGAGGAATCTGTTCAAACGGAATGGTATTCGGTAAAGTTCTTGCCAAATATTATGGAAGACACACCAGCGGAATACAGCTAATGAACATGAAAGAAAGAGTTGAGCAGACATATGAGCAGATACCTGTTATACGCAACCGAATTGAAGTACTTAAACGCCTTAGCGTAAGCGAAGAGACATACGGAGCAATAAGAGAAGAGCTTGGTGCAAATGCTTCTGTATATACTGCCCAACAGCCTACTGCCCCCAATCAATGGGTATTATATAATTACTTGACTTGGTATATATCTCATGTAGTTGATTTACGAATGAGAGCAGCATACCAGTTGAAAGTATCAAAGCTGTTTAAGCTATAGACCCCTTAACCCCAAGGTTCTCAAAGGATTGAGATTAAAAGCGGACCAGATGTTAATTACATCATTAGAGAGCCACGCTGCCTTAGGGGGTATATTTTAAGTAGATTAAAATAAAAGACTACTTTACAAAATATATTTCTTGACTTTTAAGCCTAAGATTGGCTATTTTCCAACTGGAAAAAATAAAAGTTTTCAGAAATAAAAATTAAATAACGTAGTCATTACGCATAGTTCTGCTTAGAAAACTGGCACTTTTCAATACGACAAAGAACTAGCGGATAGCGACTGCGTCCCGCCTTTTTATTAAGGAATTGGGACGCATCCTATTTTCTATTTGTCGTAAGGCATGCCAGTGCCTCTAAGCGGTAGCAAAATACGGATGACGTCCTTTTTTATTAATAATATGAGGTGTTTGTATGAAAAAAGTAAATTTACTAATTGTTCTTTTAGCAATTATGATAGGTTGTTCAAAGGAGGATAGGCCTACTGCCCAAAAACATTCAAAAATTAACCAACCCGAAAAATGGTTAAAAGAAAGTATTGAAATTCATAATTTTAAGAATGCGAAATTAATTAACCAAATTATTCGAGTTCCATTAATAAACATTAAAAATGTTGCAATTGAAAACGGAGTCGTAGATGTACAGATGTACTATGATGATTCTAATGCCGAATTTGAACAAAGTGAGGTATATGTTACGGGAGTTAAAATTATATTAACTCATATATTGCAGCTTAGTAAAGAAGAACAAATAGATTCAGTTAATATTAAAAGTTACTCAAAAGAAAATAGGCTAATGCTTATAGCTACATATAATAAGGTTGGATTAAATAAAATATTTAAAAATCGTGAATATAATGTAGTTCACGCAGCAGAATTATTCAACGGCTGTTTAATTATTTAAAAATTAATAATGAGGTATGCAATGATAAGGATAGTTAGCAGAGTTTTAATGATAGTTTTTATATTAATTAGTTTTATAGGTTGTAGTAAAAAACCTGGAGATGTAATAAATGACTTTTATTCAGCGGAAAGTTGGGAGGATAAAAAACAGTATATATTGGATACAGAGTTGATCTTTCCCAACGAAGTATATAATGAATTAGCAACGTACGATGTAGAGGAAATAAATACAGCGAAGAAAATATCTAAAGATTCAATAATTTATAAAGCAAAAATAATTCAGAAAAATGATGATAAAGAGACTACTCAATTAATACAGTTTTTAGTCGTTAACACACCTCAAGGAGAGAAAATAGATTTTAATGCAAAACTCAAAAAGAACAAATATTCAATTCTAAAATATGCTAATCAAAAAACAGTTAAAAAAATGTATTACTGGACAAATATCCAAACTGAAACAGAGTTTTTAAGAAACAGAGTAGGAGGGAAATCTGTTATGGTTCTTGAGGGAAATATTGTCCTTGCTTTTTTCAAAAACTTAAGTAATTCTCCAGATTATTTTACAAGAGTATACGATTTTCTATTTTGGAATAATTATAAAATATCATGTTTATTAGAAATTACGGAAGTTACATTATACGAGAACAGAGAAACATCGACACTTTTCTACTTTGCCTATTTAAAATCTCCTCGCATTATCATGTATGATATATTTGCTGAATTTCAGGATATAATATAAAATTGTAAATTGGGATACAATTAATTTTGTATCCCATAGTTTTCTATTTTAGATATAATCTTTTTTAGTATCGATATACCTTAGACATAGTCTAAAATTGGCTAATATTTGGTTTTTAATTTTTAATTTATTAATTTGAAGTAAAGGAAAACAAAAGACGGCTTTTTGGTTGCAACATAGGTTTGGCGGTCTGGTTTTTCTAAATGAAGGTTTAATTAATTTGTGAACTACCAAATGAAAAAGAATATTATTTTTACCTTGTTATTATTTACATCCCTTTCATTTTTTGCCGAAGTTAGATACGTAAGTAAAACGGGGAGCAGCACTGCTCCCTATACTTCATGGGAAACAGCGTGTGACAGTTTGCAAAAATGTTTTGATTATTGCAATAATGGGGATACCGTTTATATTGATAGAGGAGTTTATAGGGAATCAATTTATATAAACGCAAAGAATTTATCCATAATAGGTATTGATACCGATGAATGTATAATTGACGGAACAGGTATTATACCAAAAAACTGGGATGCTTGTTTTTCAGGTGATGATTCTAAATTGATAATAAAAGGTTTAACAGTAAAAAAAACCGAACAGTTTACAAATAAAATATATTCGGCGCTATTCTTCAATAATAAATCATTAATTATTGAAAATTGTAGGATAGATTCTTCGACTGTTGCAATTTCTACCTGTTCAAATTGCTTTATAAAGAACAATATTTTTTTTAATAATGGAATGGCATTGGATTTATACACTCTAAGTGATCCTTTAGTTTTTGAGATATATAATAATTACATACAAGTTAAACAGACAGCACATCAAATTGGCGGAATATACGCCAATTGGGGGGGGTAGGTTCATTATCAAGAATAATTATATTAATGTTTTAATGAATAATTCACACAATACAGGGATTTATGTTGAATCAAATGAAAAAGTTGATATAAGTAATAATTTAGTTAGCAATTTTAATAATAATATTGAAATACGTACATGGGTATCTCCGCCTTATGATTCATCATTTGTTACAAATAATACTTTATTAAATAGTAAATATTCGAGTATTGTTACTGGTAGTTATGGGCAGTTTTATTACATTAAGAATAATATACTTGCACATAACGCAAAAGGCATAAATCTAACATATGCACAAAATTTTATTTCCGATTACAACTTATTTTTTAACACAAGCGGAGATAATTATATAAATTATTCACAGGGCGAACATGATGTTTTTGCAGATCCGATGTTCGCTAAAGATACGTTATATACATTGGGCGCAATAGATAACTTTAGGTTGCAAAAATTTAGCCCTGCAATAGATACGGGAGACCCAAGTATATTGGATGTTGACGGTTCGAGAAGTGATATAGGCATGTTTGGCGGACCGAACGGTATTAGTTACGAATATCAGGATTTAGCTCCGAAACTAGTTAAAAAGCTAAAGGCGGTTTATGAACCCGATACCAATAGAGTGAAACTTACATGGAAACCTAATACCG
>JAEXOD010000212.1 GCA_023447335.1 Bacteroidota bacterium | reverse complement strand
GGATATTGTAATCATTCGAGAAAACGAAGAAGATTTATATTCCGGAATAGAACATAGACAAACTGATGAAGTTGTACAATGTTTAAAAATAATCTCAAGACCTGGAAGCGAAAGAATTGTTAGATATGCTTTTGAATATGCAAAAGTTTACGGACGAAAACACCTAACCTGCATGACAAAAGATAATATTATGAAACAAACAGACGGGTTATTTCATAAAATTTTTAGAGAAGTTTCATCTGAATACCCTGATATACCAAGCGAACATAAAATCATTGATATCGGTTCAGCTTTAGTTGCGGCACGTCCCGAAGATTTGGATGTTATTGTAACATTAAACTTATATGGAGATATAATTTCTGATATAGCTGCATTGGTTGCGGGATCAGTCGGTTTAGGAAGTTCTGCAAATGTCGGTGAAACTTGTGCAATGTTTGAGGCAATTCACGGTAGTGCTCCGGATATTGCAGGAAAAGGGATTGCAAATCCTTCAGGTTTGCTAAATGCTGCTGTTATGATGCTAGTACATTTAGGACAACCGGAAATCGCAGATAAAATTCAAAATGCTTGGTTGCTTACATTAGAAGAAGGCTTTCATACTGCTGATATTTATAAAGTCGGCTTATCAAAAAAACTTGTAAGCACTTTCGAATTTTCTGAAGCAATTATTAATAGACTTGGTAAAAAATCTGATAATATTTTCCATGCAAATTTTTCAGAATCAGAAAAGAAAACTATTTCGGTAAAAATAAAGGATACAGTCAAGCAGAAAAAACAACTTGTCGGAGTTGATGTGTTCTTGCATTGGGATAATGAACAACGGAATCCTGATATACTTGGAGATTTACTAAATAAAATTGATACCGGAAATTTGCAATTGAAATTAATAACCAATAGAGGTGTGAAGGTTTATCCAAACGGTATTCCCGAAACATACTGCACAGACCATTGGCGTTGCAGATTTGTTTCAAATAAATGTGAGGAAATTAAGGGAAAAGTAAATCAATTAATAGAAATAAGCCCCAATGATATTTTGAACTTATTAAACTCTCTTATGTCTAATAACATTGAGTTTATCAAAACAGAAAACTTATATCTTTTTGACGGAGAAAAGGGATTTTCTTTGGGTCAAGGTGAATAATAAATAAGATAGGTAGAATAATTTAATGATCATTAAAACTTTGAAGCAATTTAAAAGAATATTTGTTATTATAGTAGGTTTTACAATCTTATTAATTGGACTTGCATTAATTATTCTACCCGGTCCGGCATTTATTGTTATTCCTGTGGGATTATCGATTTTGGCAACAGAATTTATTTGGGCAAAAAAACTTTTAGATAAAGTGAAAGAACAAATCAAAAAAAATAATCCGTTTAATAAGACTTAAAGATTATTATTAGATGAGCTACCCTAACTTATTATTTTTACTTATCGTTTTAAACTTTAACCTTATTTACTCTCAAGGAACCGGATTATTATTTAAGTCCTTAAAAATCGATGAGGGGCTTTCGCAAAGTTCCGTAATCTGTTTACAACAAGATAAAACCGGTTACATTTGGTTTGGCACTGCAGACGGATTAAATAAATATGACGGATATAATTTATCTATTTATAAAAATGATCCAAATGCTGAAAATAGTATAACAGATAACACAATAACTTCATTACTAAGTGATAATAGCGGAAATTTATGGGTAGGAGTATTAAACGGCGAACTTAATCTGTATAATAAACAATTAAAAACATTTACGCATTATGACCTCAAAAAGTATGTTAGTAAAGAAATATTAGATTATCCGATAGAAATTGTAGATTATCCGATGTCAAACTTCTCAAGAACTACAAATACTGCTTTAGTATCTATTACCCAAGAAAAAAACAATACTCTTTGGATAGGTACTTGGGGTATCGGACTTTTTAAGGCTTCTATTAATAATAATCAAATAACAAAAATTGAGAGAGTTTCTACTGAATTAGATAGAAGTTTAATTAAAATATCTTCGGTGCTAGTTAAAGATGATAATATCTGGATTGCCACTTTAGGTAACGGGCTTTTCTGTTTCAATAAAAAAGAAAATAAAATTATCAATTTTAATACTAATAATTCGGCAATTGCTTCAAATGACTTAATAACACTATATATTAATAAAGATAATAAACTCTTTTTATCATCCTATTTAAACTCTTTACAATTCATTAATCTTAACGAGAATAGTGCTTTAATTAAAAACGTTGAAATTCCTGTCAAATTTATCAATAAACCTTTCAATAGTATCATGAGTATTGCAGAAGATAAATTAGGTAATATTTGGTTCGGAACTTTTGGAAATGGATTATTTAGAGTAACCAATTGGGATTTTTCAACAATTCAAAATTATTATCATATAAAGGGTGATAAGGGTTCCCTACCGAGTGATGAAATAATTGCTTTGTTAGTTGATAAAACGAATATTTTATGGATCGGTCATCATCTTAGTAAAGGTGCAACTCAAGTTATAAGTTTAAACAATAAATTTGATCTAATAAGTCGAGAAAGTTACGGACCGATTTCATTAAACGATGATACTGTGTGGTCAATTTTTGAAGATGATAACGGAATTATATATGTAGGTACTTTTAGAGGCGGAATAAATATAATTGACAAAAGAAAAAATACTGTAAAATATTTAACCAAAGAGAATTCTAAATTAACAGATAATAATATCCGAGCAATAAACAAAGATAAATTTGGAAATTTATGGGTTGGAACATTTTCCGGAGGATTAAATATCATTGAAAAAAATACCGGGAATATTCTTGTATATAAAAATATTAAAAATGATTCAACTTCTATTGCTTCTAATCAAATTCTAAAAATTACGTTTGATGCTGATTCTTTATGTTACCTTACTTGTTACGGAGGAGGAATAGTAAAGTGTAAAATAAACAGTATTAATTCAATATATTCTTTGAAATTTGAAAATCTGATAAAAAATTTTGATAAAAACTATCTTCACGATGATCGTGTTTATACGTTTAGCAAAATTTCTAATACTGAATTCTTAATTGGCTCATTTGGGGGTGGATTAACATATGTTAATACTTATTCAAAAAAAACTATTAATTATAAATCAAATGCTCAAGACATAAATTCATTAAGTGAAAATAGAATTCTGACGATCTATAAAAGTAGTCTTAACGATATTTGGATAGGAACTTTCGGAGGAGGTTTGAATAAATTTGATTTGCTCACGGGGAAATTTACCCGTTATATGAAATCAACCGGAGTAGATATTGCTGTAGTTTACGGAATTCTTGAAGATGAAATAAATAATTTATGGTTAAGTACCGATAACGGCATAATTCGTTTTAATCCAAGCACTTATAGAGTTGCAACCTATGATATGAACGACGGATTGCAAGCTATGGAATTTAGCGGTAACGCTTACTTTAAGAACAAAAACGGTAAAATGTATTTTGGTGGTGTATCAGGCTTAAATTTTTTTGATCCTCATATAATTAAAGAAAACAAATTTATTCCGAATATCGATATCGTAAATGTTAAAGTGTTGGGAAATGCTATTGCTTATGAAAATAACGAAATAATACTTGATTATGATCAAAATTATATCACTATTGAGTTTTCTTCTTTAGATTTTACAAATCCTGCAAAAAATAAATTTAAGTTTATTTTGGAAAATTTTACAAAAAATTGGATTTATACAGACGCAAAAAATAGAATTGCTACCTTCACAAATCTTTCCCCGGGCGAGTATGTCTTTAGAGTAAACGGTACCAATAGCGACGGTTATTGGAATAAACAAGGTGCATATGTTAAAATAATTATCTTAGCTCCGTTTTGGGAAAAATGGTGGTTCATTACAGCTGTAATACTTTTAACTGTCCTCTTACTTTATATCGGTTTTTATATAAGGTTTCAAAGCATTCTTTCTGTTGAAAGGTTAAAAGCAAAACTTGCCGCAGATTTACATGACAATATTGGTAGTAGCTTAACCGAAATATCTATTTTAAGTGAGTTAGTTGCTGCTCGTTCCGGAAACAGCGATCCTGAAGTTTTTAATCTTTTAAGCAAAATTAGTGATACGGCAAGAGGAGTTATCGATTCGATGAGTGATATCGTTTGGGTTGTTAACCCTTCTAAAGACTCACTGCATGATCTAATTATTCGTTTGCGAGATTCATATGGTGATATCTATTCTTTTAAAGGAATTTCCTTTATCACTCAAAATGTTGATAAAATAAAACAAATTAAACTGAAAATGGAATACAAACAGAATTTATATTTAATTTTTAAAGAAGCACTAAATAATTCTTTAAAACATAGTAAATGTACTAAAATTTTCCTTGATGTTAATTATAAAAACGGTTATTTATACATGTCAATTTCCGATAACGGGATAGGTTTTAAATCAGATGAAAATTGCTCAGGTAACGGATTAATTAACTTAGAAAAACGAGCTTTATCTATAAACGGTAAAATAACTATTAATTCTGAAGTAAATAAAGGAACCGAAGTAAAGTTTATAGGAAAAGTTAAATAATAAAATGAGACAAATATGATAAATGTTATAATAATAGAAGATAATAATACTATACGAGAAGGTTTATCAGCTTTAATTAGCGGTACACCGGGATATAAATGTATAAGTACTTTTGATAGATGTGAAACTTTTTTAGAAAAACTTGAAGATTTAAACCCCGATGTAGTTTTGATGGATATCGGTCTACCGGGTATAAACGGAATTGAAGGAGTAAAAAGGGCAATTAAAATTAATCCTGATTTGAACATTTTAATGCTTACAGTATATCAAGAAAATAGTGTTGTTTTTGATGCATTATGTGCCGGTGCTTGCGGTTATTTAGTTAAGAAAACTCCCCCGCTTCGTCTTTTAGAAGCAATAAAAGAAGCTTATGAAGGCGGTTCGCCTATGAGTGCCCAAATTGCAAGGAAAGTTATTACTGTCTTTCATCATAATAGCAATTTAGCAAATATTCAATCAGAATATGACTTAAGTCAACGAGAAAAGGAAGTGCTTGCCGCATTGGCAGAAGGTAATAATTATCAAGGTATAGCCGATTCCTTATTTATTAGCATTGATACAGTTAGGCATCATATCAGAAATATTTATAAAAAACTGCATGTTCACTCACAGTCAGAAGCAGTTTCAAAAGCAATTAGAAAAGGATTAATTTAGCTTATTATTCCTCTTATATCATTTCTCGATCATTATTTAATTTTTCCGAATTAAAACATTTTACACCTCCAAAATTTTCAAAATACTGCATACTTATGCAGTATTTTGACCTCGATTTCAAAATAAAATAAAAAAAACCACATTTTTGTGTTGTTGTAATTACGTTCAAAATAGACGTTTTTTGCATTGTGATAGTACAAAATTTAATCTACTAAATAAATAATAGGAGCAAGTATGTATTCAAAACAAACAAAAGCATTTTTTGCCTTATTCTGCTTATCCGGGTTTATTTTGCTCCTAAGTGCAATGTTAAATCCGATAGAAGCTCAAGAAGCAAAAGGATCGATAAAAGGTAAAGTGATCGATTCAAAAAACAATGAAGAACTTATAGGAGCAAACGTATTCATTTCCGATGTTGCTCTTGGGGCTTCAACAAATTTATATGGTGATTACCGAATAGATAATATTCCGGTCGGTAATTATACATTAACCGTAAGCTATGTCGGGTACAAAGAAACAAAACGAGATATAACTATTGAGTCTAATAAAACTCTAACGTTAAATCTCGATTTACAACCAACCACTTTGATGATGTCTGAACTCATCGTAACCGGTCAAGGCTCGGCTATTGAAAGGAAAAAATTGACTGCGAATGTTGAGTCAATTAAATCGGAAGATATTAAATATGTACCGATTGAATCTGTAGATCAGTTGTTACAAGGACGTGTTCCCGGTTTAAATTCATTCAATTCATCCGGAATGCCCGGTACAAGTGGTAGAATTTCTACGCGTGGAGTTAAAAGCACGGTTACTTCAACTACTCCTGTAATTTATATTGACGGAGTTAGAGTTGATAATAACGATGCATTCAGACTTAGATTAGATACCGGCGGAGCTGAATCATCTGCATTAGCAGACCTTGTTGTAGGAGAAATTGACAGAGTTGAAGTTATAAAGGGGGGCGCTGCTTCAACTTTATACGGTTCAGAAGCTTCTAACGGTGTAATTCAGATTTTCACAAAAAAAGGTGTGCCCGGTATCCCCAAATGGTCATTTAATGTTACAACTGGTTTTGATGAAGCTGAAAAAAAATTCATGTCAAGCGATTTTGCTAAAAATAATCTGTTTCAAAGCGGATACTATCAAAGTTATAAGGCTGCCGTAACAGGAGGTAACGCTGCTTTTACTTATAATTTGAGCGGACAAATGATTCAAAATAACGGTGTAATTAAAGAAGATCAAAACAATAATAAAAACTATAACTTGAATACAGGATTCAGAGTAAACTTATCTCCTGAAATGAATCTTGAAATTTCAGCCAGTTATACAAAGAATAAATTTAATAGAATTTTTAATAACAATACATCCGGTTCCCCGTTCTCGGATTTTGAAAGCGGAACGTATGATAACGGATATACTGACGCCGAAAGAGATTCATTGTTAAAAATAATGTTATCTCCCAAAATTAATGATGATATTGATAGGTTTAGAATAGCAGTAAATTTCGACTATTCCCCTTATAAATTCTGGACTAATAAATTTACTATAGGTACAGATTATCGTAAGAACGAAGAAAGAATATTTGTTTCAAAAGGGATTGGTGATTTTTTCGGAACCGAAAATGGTTGGTTGGAAAGAGCTGATAGAGAATATCAGACAATTACAATGTCATACACCGGTACTTTATATTTACCAAAACTTTATTCTATTGAGCAAACTATAAACTTTGGAGTTCAAGGTTTTAGAGTAGACGATAGAGAGGAATACGCTAAAGGTGAAGGATTTTCAATTCCCGGAACAGAAGATTTTGATAATGCATCTGTAATTTCAGCTTTGGAAAGTAAACGTGAATTATTTAATGGTGGATTTTTCTTGAGCGATCAAATTAGCATGTATGATAAATTATTTTTTGATTTAGGATTTAGACTTGACGGTAACTCTACTTTTGGTGATGCTATAGGTATGCAGTTTTATCCAAAAGCAGGTGTTGCATATTTAGTATCACAGGAGACATTCTTCCCCGAATTTTTAAGAGTTGCGGTATCAAGCTTAAAACTTCGCGGTGCATGGGGTATGACAGGTAACTTCCCTACACCGTTTACACGTGATAGAAGTTATGGAGCACAAGCCTTTTTAGGGAGTACCGGAATTACATTTAATCCTGGTGGAAATCCGGGGAACGATCAGCTTAAACCTGAAAAAACTTCATCTATTGACGTTGGATTTGATTTAGGCTTATTCCAAGACAGAGTATCTTTAGAATTTAACTACTTTAATCAATTAACCAAAGACGCTTTATTTTTAGTACCTGAAGACCCAGCAAGCGGTTTTAGCACACAATTAACTAACGTCGGCGAAATTGAAAATAAAGGATTGGAGATTTCATTATTTGCACAAATAGTTCAAGAAGAAAACTTTTCTCTTGATACTAAAATTTCATATTCTACATTAGATAATAAAGTTGTTAGTTTAGGCGGTGCTTCTCCTTTTAGCCTTGCATCATTCACTTTTTTACCAAGAAGAGTTGAAGAAGGTTATCCTGTTGGAGTATTTCAAGTTAACGTACCAACCGGAAACGGAAACTATAAAACTGAATTAGTCGGAAACCCTTTACCTACAAGTTTTGGAAGTTTTTCACTTAATTTAACTTTATATAAAAACTTAACAATAAGTGCATTAACAGAATTTGCTTTCGGTCACCAATTTGTTAATCTTAAAAACGTATTAAGATACTTTAACGGTACTGATGACACCCAGACTATAGTTCCGGACGAATATTCGTTCCAAACAGCATCAAACGTTTGGTTAGAAGATGCCGATTGGATTAAATTGCGCGAAATAGCATTAATTTATAGGATACCGGAAAACATTTTTAAAGGTGTTACATTAAGTGCAAGTGTTCGCAATGTTGCTGTATTTGGTGTTGATTCAAATACTGATCCGGAATTAAACGGTTATCAGCCTGCAGGTCCAAATACCGGCGGTTATAACTTTGGTGATCTATCTGCTCCAAGACAATTCCGTTTTGGTGTAAACGTAAACTTATAAAAAGGTGACTATATGAAAAAATATAAATATTTAATAATCGCAGTGTTTTCGGTTTATCTTTTAGCAGGATGTGACTTATTGGATCCTACTGAAGTTGATAATCCTGCTATAACAGAAGAAAAGTTATTACAAGATGCAACCGGTGGTGCCGAACCGTTAATTACCGGTCTTAAATTCGATTTTGCTAATGCTTTAATGGTTACAATAAAATATACTGAACTAGTTTCTGATAATTACGATAATACAAGTACGTTTTTATCAAATATTGCAGATAATCCTTGGGGAATTTTACCAAGTGAAACTGATTTGGATGATACAAGAGAAATTTATTTTAGATTACAAACATTACATGCAAAAGCATTATTCGGACTTGATGTAATATTGCCAAAAGATGCTAAGGCTACACAAGAAGATTTTGCAACCGTTTATTTTTACAAAGGAATGGCTCTTTTACTATTGAGTGAGAACTTCTCTGCTTTCCCTATTCAAGAAAAAGGAGGAATGGTAAAAGCAAAAGACGCTTTGTCAATCGGAATAGAGCACTTCAAAAAATCAATTGAATTAGATGCTTCTGCAGAAAATTTACAGCGTTGTAATTTTGCTTTAGCAAGAGCTTATAGACTAATCGGAGATAAGATTAATGCCGAACAATATGCTAATGCATCCTTAGCATTAGATCCGCAATATTTATTATTAACCGAATATGATGATGTAAACTTAGACAATACTATAAATACTTTTACTGTTACAAGAAATTTACATGATTTACAGCCTTTACCAAGATTGGATTATTTAGACCCTAAGTATCCTACTCAAATTACTCCGATTCCTGCATTAAAAGCAGAAGAAGCATATTTAATACTTGCAGAATTAGCAATAGTAAACGGAAATTTAGGTACTGCAAAAACTCATTTAATTGATGCAATAAATTTAGCAATAAGCCGACCTAAAGAGACTTTTAGAGATAGGGATCCTAGATCAAATAGACCAAATGACGATGACTATATTGTGAAGTCCGATGCTAATTCAGACGGAATCTCCGGATTAGTAAAAAAACGTAGTAATTCATATGTTGAAGTTGCTCCTATATCAAATACTTCTGTTACACCTGATCAGGTAAATGCAGCAAGTTCCGCAACAGATTTATATAGAATTTTATACTTAGTTAGACAAGAAATATTTTTTAGTGAAGGCAGAAGAATGAGTGATTTAGGAATCCGTTTACCGGTTATGCAAACTCAAATAGATGCTAGCCCGAGTATTAATCCGGGTGAATACGGTACAACTGTTTATGTTCCTTCATTCATTCCGACCGGTTACGGATTAGACGAATTTACATTTGATGTAAATACAAAAATCGTAACAATAGCTTATGACATGAACAAGTTAATATCACAAAATATTAACAATGTTTCGCCCTTCCTTATGCATTAATAATAAAACTACCTAGCAAAAAAGAACCGTCTCCCCGGCGGTTCTTTTTGTTTTAAACAAGCTTTTCAATCATTTTTATAATTTCAACTGAATTAATACCTTCAGCTTCAGCATTAAAACTTGGAATTATTCGGTGACGTAATACAGGAATTAAAAACTTTTTTATGTCATCGATAACAGGAGTATATTTCCCGCTCATAATTGCAAAAGTTTTTGCAGCAAGAACAAGATTTTGAGTTGCTCTTGGTCCTGCACCCCAATTAATCAAATTATCCAATTTTTCAATTTTCCCTTTTCGGGTTGAGTTAACAAAATTTACTGCATACTCAATCACATTATCTGCTATAGGAACCTTTCGAATTAATTCCTGAAATGAAATTATTTCCCCTTTATTTATAACTTTATTTAATTGAGGTATATATTCGCTAGTAGTGCTCTTTATTATTTCTTTTTCTTCTGCTATAGTCGGATATGTTAGCCATAAATTAAACATAAACCTATCTAATTGAGCTTCGGGCAAAGGATAAGTTCCTTCTTGCTCAATAGGATTTTGGGTTGCCAATACAAAAAAGGGATTAGGCAGTTCATAAATATTCCCTACTGCAGTAATTTTATGTTCCTGCATTGCTTCTAATAATGCAGATTGTGTTTTAGGAGGAGTACGATTTATCTCATCCGCAAGTATTATATTAGAGAAAATGGGTCCTTTAACATATCGAAAAGAACGTTTTCCGGTTACTTTGTCTTCTTCAATTATCTCGGTACCGGTTATGTCACTCGGCATTAAATCAGGCGTAAATTGGATCCTATTAAACGAAAGATCTACAACATCTGCCAATGATTTAATTATTAATGTTTTCGCCAATCCGGGTACTCCGATTAATAAAGAATGCCCTTTTGCAAACAAACTTACCAAAAGATTATCAATTATCTCATCTTGCCCGATAATTACCTTGCTAAGTTCTTTTTTTATATTTTTAACCGAAATCTTAAATTTCTCGACTAATTCAATATCTTTATTATTATCAAAATTACTCAAAACTGTTTCCTAGATTTTAATTTCCCAAAATATCGATTGCCTTAATTCTTCTAACCATACATTATAAAGTTTTTCTTTTTTGCTGTATTCAGCAAGTTTTTTAAGTTCGTCAAAATCTGTTTCTAAAGTTGGTTTGTGTTCTGCTGTTCTTTTCACTAATTTAACAATATGAAAGCCATATGTTTTTTTATCTAAATCCAAACGTTTAGGATAACTTAACTCCCCTTCTTTCATTTTAAATACAATATCATTCAAGCT
>JAEXOD010000162.1 GCA_023447335.1 Bacteroidota bacterium | reverse complement strand
GTTACATGCATTGCTCCGTGATCAATCGCTTTTACAATTTCTTCGTAAGATGCAGTTGAATGACCAATAGAACAAATTACACCTCTAAAAGATGCTTCCCTAATTACTTCTAGTGCTCCGGGTAATTCCGGTGCAATTGTCATAATTTTTAAATAACCTTCAGATGCTTCATACATTTCAATAAAACTTTCAACAGAAGGAACCCATAGATAATCTTCATTCATTGCCCCTTTATATTCAGGATTTAAATATGGTCCTTCCATATGAATCCCTTTAATATTCGAATCAGGATGAGTCTTAATATATTTTGCTAATCGGCTAAAATCTTTAAGAAGCTGTTCTTTAGGTTTTGCATGCAAACTTGCCATCATTGTAGTAGAACCTTGGCTAAGAAAATAATCGCTTATAATTTGAATACTATCTTCATCTTCGTCACTAAAACCTCTTCCGGCTCCGCCGTGAACTAACAAATCAACAAATCCCGGTGCAATAATGCTTCCGCTAACATCTATAATTTCAGTATCTTCACTAAAATGTATTTCACTTGAATTTCCAATTTCATAAATCCTATCATCTTTAATAAGAATGGCACCATTTTTTACAACTCTAAAAGGAGTAACAATTTTACCTCCGACTAAAGCTAACTTATTCATTATTTCCTCACATATTTATTAATTTTCTAAACTCGGTAATACGCTCTTTAACATTAAGACTATTAAAAATTGCTGAACCGGCTACAAATATATCGACTCCTAAGTTACTTAGTTCACAAGTATTTGCAAGATTAATACCACCGTCTATTTCTATTTTAAATTTGTTTTTTATTTTATCTCGAATTTCAACTAATTCAATAATTTTATCTTTTGTATATGAAATAAAATTTTGACCGCCAAAACCCGGATTAACAGACATCACTAAAACAAAATCCACTATATTCAATAAGTCTTTAATTAAAATAACCGGTGTAGCAGGATTTAATACAATACCGGCTTTTACACCTCTTTTTTTAATCTGATTTATTAATCTATCACAATGCGTATTTCCTTCATAGTGCACCGATATAAAATTCGCACCTGAATCAATAAATTCATCAATAAAATTTTCCGGGTTATTTATCATCAAATGAACATCTATCGGTAACTCTGTAATTGAACGCACTGCTTTAACTATCATTGGTCCAAAAGTAATATTTGGCACAAATTTTCCATCCATAATATCGCAATGAATTAAATCACAACCACCTTCTTCAATAAGTTGAATTTGATCAGCAAGATATAAAAAATCAGCTGATAGAATTGACGGAGCTATTAGTTTTTTATCAATATTCCCAACCATTATAAACCTACTAAAACTAAATCGACAGAACTTCCTTTTCTAACAGTTTTATCCGGTGCGGGATGTTGATCCATAACCGTATTAGGCAATAAATCTTCTGACGAAAGTTTAGATATTTTTCCGACAACTAAATTATTTTCATCCAATATTCTTTTTGCCTCATTAAATGATTTTCCAAATAAATTTGGAATTTTTGTTATCTCTTCTGCGTTTTCAGGTAATTCTTCGATTAATAATTCTTCTTCTTGAGTTGGTCCTGTACTTATAGCAATTATAATTGAAGTACCTTTTGGAACCTCTGTGTTCGGAGTTAAATTCTGTCTTACAACAGTCCCTCGAGGATTTAAAGACTCTAACGTATCAACTCGACCAATGGTTAATCCCCTTTTTCTAACTAAAAGCTGAGCATCCGTACTTGATCTGCCGGTCAATTCCGGTACTCTAACTAAATTTTCTCCCCCACTGATATAAATTGCAATTTTTCTTCCTTCTTTAACGATACTTTTTGCATCGGGTACTTGATTAATAACATGATTTAACGGTATTGCATCCGTTTTGTGAGTTCCTGCAATATAAAAGCCTAAATTACGCTCTTCTAATATTTTTTCAGCTTCTATTCTTGATTTATTCAACAAATTAGGAACTTCAACCTCGCTTTCGCTAACATACCAAGGCATTAAAATGTTATCAAAAATTAGTAAGAATATTAAAGAGATTAAACCAATTTTAACTGAAGTTTTAATGATTGGATGTTTATCAAAAAAAATTTTTATAGCCGATTTGGAATTGGACATATTTTTTCAATAATTTATTGTTTTTTTTAATATTTAATTTGTAAATATAAAAAAACAATTTGTGATATAATAGTATTTTACTATATTTTATTTTTATCTAAAATAAATTAATAACTTGGGAGAAATTTATGTTTAAAAATCAGCCTAAAGGATTACCTGTATTATTTTTTACCGAAATGTGGGAAAGATTCGGCTTTTATTTAATGTTAGGAATATTCACTTTATATATGATTGATCCTACAACAAACGGTGGTATGGGATTTAGTGAATTAAGTGCTACAGATATCTATGGGACTTATATAGCTCTTGTTTATCTTACTCCTTTTTTAGGCGGCTTACTTGCTGATAGAGTTTTAGGATATAGAAAAGCAATTACTTTAGGCGGCATATTCATGGGTCTTGGTTATATAGGTTTAGCTTTTTTTCAAAACATATTCTTCTATATATCATTACTTTTTGTAATTGTCGGCAATGGATTCTTTAAACCGAATATTTCTACTTTAGTCGGTAATATATATAACGAAGAGAAATACAGACCATACAAAGATGCAGGTTTTAATATTTTTTATATGGGTATAAATATAGGTGCCTTCATTTGTAATTTTGTGGCAGCATATTTAAGAAATCACTATAGTTGGGGTTGGGCTTTCTTTGCAGCCGGCATCGGAATGTTTATTGGTTTAATATGGTTTTGGTCAGGCATTAAA
>JAEXOD010000087.1 GCA_023447335.1 Bacteroidota bacterium | reverse complement strand
ATATATTGGTTGATCCGGAGGCTATAAGTCCGTTAATAAAATTTATTGCATTTTGAATATTTGCGGAACTAGCCTCTACATGATTAGGTTGGAATGAAGTGACACCACTTGAAAAAGCAACTAAGTTAAACATGTCACCGGGGTTTAAGTTAGTTACGACAAAATTTGCCGCAGCTTTGGCTTGATCCATAGCAGTTCCGGACATGCTTCCCGATTTATCTATAATAAATGTGAATCTCTTGTTTATTGTTCCCGTATTTTGATTTGGGTCAGGTTCTGCCACGAAAGTAAAAAATCCCCTTCCAAAATTATCGGGTACAACGCTATCGGGAACGAAGGTACTAAACCCAAATAATCCTAATTGAGAAAGCGATAAGTTGTAATTAATGTTATAATTTCTATCAGCTACTTCTTCAAATAAAGAAAGATTTATTGAACCCGAAGTGCCGTTATTAACTATTGTAGCTCCAGTGTGACTTGTAATGTTTAAACTATCAATAGTCCTTCCGCCTGATAAGTTAAAATTTAATGTTTGTTCGTTTAAAAAAGTAGATTGAATTAACATGTAGTTGTTTGGGTAGTTAAAAAACACTTTGCCGTTTTTATAACTTAGAAGCTGTACGTAAGTTAATTCAACAACTATTAAAGAGTCGTTGGTAATTTCTTGCGGAATAGTAAAATATAAAGGAGTGTTGCCTAAATATTGTTTTATTTTTTGGTTTACATTCCCTCCGGGGTGTGTTGTATCTTGGGGAGTTGCCGCAATATTTGCCTGATACCAAAGATTATTAACTTTCCACATAAGTTTTGTTGCGCTTGCACCGTCTGCCAAAGGAAAACCATATTTTACGTAAACATCAATACCTAATTCGTTTTTAAATGTTTGAGTAGTTTTAATAACAGCAACTTGATTATTGACATTTACTTCAACTTTAGAATTCACTAATTTTAAGCAAATACCGTTTTCATCGTTAAAAATGGCAATTCCGTTTGCAAGAAGCGGAATGGTAATAATTGTAAATAATAGAATTAAAATTTTTTTCATTTCAAAACCTCTTTTTGATTCATTTAAAATTAGATAAATTTATCCATATTTGCAAGAATTAAATAATTACTGTGATTTAAAGCACCTAAATCGAAACTACGGAAACTGGTACTTGACTTTTAAGTTTCCATAGTGTATATTTGAATCGTAAAAATTATTTATTTTGGGAACGATTATGAATGAAGAAAGACAGAACATTGTAAAATACACTTCGGAAGTATTATTTACTTATGGTTTTAATACCGTAACGATGGATACTATTGCGCAAGGTTTACGTATGAGTAAAAAAACATTGTACAAATATTTTAGCAGCAAAGAAGATTTGCTTGATGCTGTTATTGATATGGTTACCGAAAACATTCGAATTCAAGTTGAAAATGCTCTGATAAGCGATATGAATGCGATAGAAAAACTTATTAGTGTTCTTAAAGTTGTAATTAAATCGCTTAGTAAGTTAAATCCGGATTATTTGCAATTTATGAACGCAAAAGGATTTAGACAGTGGGAAAAAATTGAAAATTTCAGAAAACAGATTGTTGCAAAAAATTATGCTAAAATTATGGAACAAGGAAAACTTGAAGGTCTTGTTGAAGATAAACCGACTGTAATTTTATTAACGGGTGCTTACGGAATTGTAAAAAGTATAGTTAATCCGGAATTTGTACTTAATAATAACTTTTCCTTTGAAACTGCAGCCAAATATGCAATAGGGATGGTTGTTAATGCATGCGCAACAGAAAAAGGTAAACAATTATTTAATAAACTTAGTAAAGGAATATAATATGAAACATTTAGCAATTATTTTGCTTGCACTTGGGTTGGTAGCTTGCTCGGGCAACGGTGATGAAAATATAATCGAAGAATCCGGAACAATAGAAACTAAAGATGTAATAGTTAGTGCTCAGGTAGGCGGTGTAGTATCACACTTACTAGTAGATGAGGGGGATAATGTAAATGAAGGGGACACTCTTTTAATTATTGATCATGAAACACTAAATTTACAACTTAAACAAGCAGAAGCCTTGGAACAAGTTGCCAAAGCACAATTCGATTTGTTGATTAACGGCGCTAGAAAAGAAGATATAAAACAGACAGGGGAATTGCTTAGTCAAGCTAAAGTAAATTTTAGCTCTGCAGAAAAAGATTATTTACGTATGAAAAATCTATTTGAAAGCCAATCAATTACTAAAAAGCAATTTGACGATGCCGAAGCGAAGTATTTAGTTTCAAAATCGCAATTAAATGCAGCCGAAGAATCGTTTGCAAAAATTAAAAATATGGCAAGACCTGAAGAAAAAGAACAGGCTAAAGCTAATTTAGATAAATCGAATGCAGCAGTGTTATTAATTAAAAAAAGTATAAAAGACTGTTTTGTTACATCTCCCCTAAATGGAGTTGTTTCTCAAAAGTTTAACGAAAAGGGAGAATACGTTGCTCCTTTAGGTTCCTTATTTAAAATTTCAAATCAGGAAGAAATAGAAATAAAAATTTATATATCAGAAACTGATTTGGGAAAAATCAAACTTGGACAAAATGCAAAGATATCGGTTGATAGTTTTAAGGATAAAGAATACACCGGAAAAGTGATTTACATTTCTCCGGAGGCTGAATTTACACCTAAGAACATTCAAACAAAAGATGAAAGAACAAAATTAGTTTATGCAGTAAAAATTAAAGTAAAAAATGAAAACGGCGAACTTAAAAACGGTATGCCGGCAGATGCTAAAATAATATTAAACTAATAATTATGAACGAAATAATTAAAATAGAAAACATAACAAAAAAGTACGGTACAATAACCGCTCTTAACAATCTTTCACTAAAAGTAAACAAAGGTGAAATGTTTGGTTTGGTTGGACCTGACGGTGCCGGTAAAACTACAACTATAAGAATACTATGCGGGTTAATAGGATTTGATAGCGGAGAAGTTGAATTACTTGAAAAAGATGTAAAAAAATATTCATCCGATATACAAAAAAAAATCGGTTACTTATCACAAAAATTCAGTCTATACGGTGATTTGAGCATTGATGAAAATATTGAGTTTTTTGCCGATATACATAATGTAACGGATTATCATGCTAGACGAGAAGAATTGCTTGAATTTACAAGGTTAAAACCGTTTAGGGATCGTTTAGCAGATAAACTTTCCGGAGGAATGAAACAGAAATTAGCACTTGCCGCTAGTTTAATTCATAAGCCCGAGATACTGTTTTTAGATGAACCGACTACCGGAGTAGACCCGGTAAGTAGACGAGATTTCTGGAAAATCTTATCCGGATTGTTAAAAGAAGGAATAACAATTTTTATGACAACTCCGTATTTAGATGAAGCCGAACGCTGTAATAGAGTAGCCTTGATGAATAAAGGGAGCATTTTAGCTATGGATACTCCTGCAGAAATTAAAAGGAATGTAGGGAAAAAAGTTGTTGAGGTTGTTGCAACGCCCATTAAAGAAGTATTTGAAAAATTGAAATCGATTTATGGTTATGATGTTCAAATGTTTGGGGATAAAATTCATGTTGTTGTTTCTAATCCTATTGATGAAGAAATAAAAATTAAAAATTTGATATCGGAAATAAATCAAAAGTTAATAACAAGTAGAATAATTATTCCTTCGTTAGAAAATGTATTTATAAACTTAATTAAAGAAGCAAATTAAAACCGGTAAATTAAAATGAAAAAAATAATATTCTTATTAATAATAACAACATTATATACTAATGGCCAAGTTAAAAAGCTAAACTTGAACGAAAGTTTGAAACTTGGTTTAGAAAGCGGTAAAGATATTAAAATAGCTGAATCAGTATTAAGACAAAGCAATTCTGAAGTTGATGAATATTCGGGTTATCTGCTACCAAAAATTTCATTTGGTGCGGCTTATAGCAGGTTAAGCGAGGTAGATCCGTTTCAAATAACTGTTCCTTTTTATCCTAATCCTATTAAAGTACAAGACGCTATTCTTAACAATTATAATTTTAAGATAAACTTACAACAACCTTTATTTACGGGGTTTAAATTAAGTTCGTTAAAAAAATCAGCAGAAAACAAATTTAGCGCCAATGAAATAGAATTGCTAAACGAGAGGAATAAAACGGCATTAAATATTATAGCTGCATATTATAACTATTATAAAACATTAAAGGTTTTAGAATTAGTTGAGGAAAATTCGGAAAGACTAAAAAAACACTTAGAAGAGACAAAAATCTTTTCGGAAAACGGTTTGGCAACAAAAAATGATCTACTTAAAATCGAAGTTCAATATAACAATAATGAACTTTTAAAAATTAATGCTTCAAATAATGTAGAAATAGCAAGAACTCAATTTAACAAAGTACTTGGAATTGAATTAAATAATAAAACTGAAATTGAAACAACAGAACCAAATACGGAAGAGATTAAAGTAGATTATAACAACGATTTAAGTATAGCACTTACGGAAAGAGCCGAATTAAAATCCTTAACATATCGTCTATATTCTGCAGAAAATATTGTAACTGCTTCAAAAAGTAACTGGTATCCTAATATATACTTAAACGGTAATTTTTATTATAACCGACCTAACCAAAGAGAAATGCCGTTAAAAGATGAATTTAAGGATACATGGGATGTTTCGGTTTCTTTGAACTGGGATATTTGGGATTGGGGTATTACATCGGCAAAAGTAGAACAGTCGCAAGAAATGAAAAACCAACTGGAAACAAAATTTCAACAGTTGAAAGAAAATATAGAGCAAGAAGTGTATTCAAATTATTTAAAAGTAATTAGCGAATATAATAAAATAAAAGTAAGTAGATTGATGCTAAAATCATCTGACGAAAATTATAGAATTAGCAAAGAAAAGTACAATAATCAATTATTAAGCAGTACAGATTTACTTGATGCGGAAACTAATTTATTAGAATCACAGATTAGTGTTGTTAACTCGGTTATTGATTATGAATTGGCATTAGCATCCTATAAAAAATCTTTGGGTAAAAAATTATTTTAACGGAAAGAAAATGAAATCCATTGTAGTAGATAAATTAAGAAAAGAATTTGGCAAGTTTGTTTCGGTTAACTCAATATCATTTGATGTAGAGCAAGGTGAAATATTTGGTTTTTTAGGTGCAAACGGTGCAGGAAAATCAACGACTATTAAAATGTTATGCGGAATATTGGAACCCACAAGCGGAGATGCATTAGTGGGGGGATTTAGTATAAAAAATCAGCCTGATAAAGTTAAACAAAACATAGGATATATGTCTCAAAGATTTTCCCTATATAATGATTTAACTGTTGAAGAAAATATTAATTTTTTTGGCGGTATTTATGGGTTAATGGGCAGTGAGTTAATTGAAAGGAAAAAATGGGTATTAAAAGCCGCTAACTTAGTAGGCAAAGAAAATTTGTTAACCGGTTCTTTACCGGGAGGAATTAAACAGAGACTTGCTTTAGGAACGGCGGTTATTCATAAGCCAAAAATAGTGTTTTTAGACGAACCTACAAGCGGTGTTGACCCAATTAGCAGAAGAAATTTTTGGGATTTAATTAATGAATTATCAAATGACGGGATTACAATTTTCGTAACAACACACTATTTGGAAGAAGCTGAATTTTGCAATAATATTATCTTAATAAATGCAGGTAATTTAATTGCCGAAGGAAGTTCAAAAAAATTGAAAGAAGAGTATATTAAACAAGAACTTTACGAAGTTGAGTGCGATAATATTGTTGAAGCACTATCTTATTTATCTGAAGCTAAATTTGTTGAAGAGACGTCTGTATTCGGAAATCAAATTCATATTGGTGTAAATTCACTCTTAAAAGATAAAAAAATGATTGAAGAGTATCTTAATTCTAAAAATATTTATAATGTAAATTCATCTTTAATTACTCCTTCGCTTGAGGATGTTTTTATTCATTTGTTGGAAAAGGAGAATAAAAATGTTAAGTAGATTATTAGCTGTAACAAAAAAGGAGATTAAACAGATATTAAGAGATAAAAAAATGTTAGGTATCTTGTTGGGATTTCCTGCTTTTTTATTGATAATATTTGGTTATGCCGTTGATTTTGACGTACACCATGTTAGAACTGTAATATTTGATAAAGACAACTCGGAATTTAGTAGAAATTTAATTGATGAGACAGTAAATTCCGAATATTTTGACTTGGTAGGTTACATTAGCAAGGATAGTGAAATTAAATACTTGCTCGACGAAAAGATTGCTCAGGCGGTTGTTATTATTCCAAATAATTTTGAAGCTGATATTATTAATAAAAAAAATCCGATAAAAATACAAGTTTTAATTGACGGTGTAGACGGAAATACGGCTCAAAGCGTTAAAAACTATTTTACATCAGGAATTCAAACATTTAATAATAAAATTAACTTAGAAATATTAAACAAAACCGGTGTGAAGGTTAATTCCAACTTTAAATATGAACCGAAATTTTGGTTTAATCCCGAACAGAAATCTTCAAAATTCTTAATTCCCGGTTTAATAGGTTTAATTTTAGTAATAACCGCAATTATTAGTGTATCTCTTTCGTTGGTAAGAGAAAAAGAAAGAGGAACAATTGAACAGATAAATGTTTCTTCTATTCGTATAGTTGAGTTATTGGTTGGTAAATCATTGCCGTATTTTATTTTAGCTCTTTTTAATGCAATTTTTGTGCTTATTGCCGGATACATATTTTTTGATGTAACGGTAAACGGAAGTTATTTGTTATTACTATTATCAACAATAATTTTTTTAATGGCATCATTAAGTATAGGTATATTCATATCTGTAATTGCCGAAACGCAACAACTTGCATTTACAATGGCTACTTTTGTATCTATGCTTCCGGCAGTAATATTATCGGGGTTTATTTTCCCAATAGATAGCATGCCAACGTTAGTTCAAATATTAACAAATATAACTCCCGTTAAATTTTATATTATAGCCTTAAGGGGAATTATATTAAAGGGGGTAGGTTTAAGTGCTTTTTATATGCAGTTGATTTATTTACTATTGTTTTTTGTAGTATTTATGGGAATGGCAGCTATTCTAAATTATAGGAAAAATAAAATTGCGTGAGTTAATTTATACTAAACATAAATTAAATTTGGATTAAATATAATGAATACGGTATTAGTTTTTATAAAAAAAGAATTTTTACAATTTGCAAGAGATCCTAAAATGTTTGTAATAATATTGGTGGCTCCGGTAATACAGTTAATATTTTTAGGGTATGCTGCCAATATGGATGTTAATTCGATAAGTACTATTGTATTTGATAAAGATAATAGTAACGATTCAAGAGAGTTTATTCGAAATTTTGAAAAATCGGGTTATTTTGAAATAGTTGATTATGTTAATAATTACGATGAATTGACAGATAAAATTGAAAAAAATAAAGCACTTGTAGCAATTGTAATTCCGACAGATTTTAGTAAAAATAAAAATTTGAATAGACCGATAAATGTGCAAGCCATTTTTGACGGCTCAGACGGAAATAAATCCGGTATAGCAGGGGGCTACTTACAATCTGTAATGGTTAATTATGTCAATAATTTAAATATTGAATATCTTAATAAAAAAGGGGTTAAGATTGAAATATTACCGCAAATGGAATCGGAAGTAAGGGTTTGGTATAATCCCGAACTAAAAACACGAAATTTTATGGTGCCGGGTATTGTTGGTCTGTTGTTGATGATTGTAACTCTTTTATTAACTTCTTTAGCAATAGTTAAAGAAAAGGAAATAGGAACTTTAGAACAATTAATAGTATCTCCCATAAAACCTTATCAAATGATTATAGGTAAGTTAGTGCCGTTTGCTTTGTTAGGATTTGTATCTATAATTATAGTACTTACAGCGATGCGTGTTGTTTTTGATATTCCGGTTAGAGGTAGCATTGTATTTTTATTTATATGCTCAAGCATTTTTATGCTAAACTTATTAGGGTTAGGTTTATTTATCTCCATTTTTTCGAAAACACAGCAGCAGGCAATGATGTTATCCATTTTTGGTTTAATGATGCCGATGGTATTTTTATCGGGATTTTCTTTCCCTATTGAAAACATGCCGGTAGTTATAAGAACTGTTACTTATATAATTCCTTTAAGATATTTTATGACTATTATAAGAGGCATTGTATTAAAAGGGATAGGCTTTGCCGAATTATGGAAAGAGCTGTTGATATTAACAATTATGGGAATAGGGATCTTAACCTTAAGTATAAAAGGATTTAGAAAAAAACTTGAGTAAAAATTATAAGGTTGAGTGAAATAACCACTAAAAATATTGTTAAATGTTAAAGGTTAAAGGTTGAATAAGTTCCGAATCTTGAGTTTCTATTCACTATCATCCTTATAATAACGGCTCAGAAAAATGTTAAATGTTGAAGGTTAAAGGTTGAATAAGTTCCGAATCTTGAGTTCCTATTCATTATCATCCTTATTATAACGGCTCAGAAAAATGTTAAATGTTGAAGGTTAAAGGTTGAATAAGTTCGGAGTCTTGAGTTCCTATTTATTATCATCCTTATTACAACGGCTTAGAAAAATGTTAAATGTTGAAGGTTAAAGGTTGAATAAGTTCGGAGTCTTGAGTTCCTATTCATTATAATTCTTATTATAACGGCTTATAAAAATGTTAAATGTTATATCAAAACAATACTTTAGTTAAATTTTCTTAAAATTAGTAATTATTGTTTTTTGTAAGATAAATTATAATTATTCCCCAACCACTATTTGAAAATAGTGGTAATTAATATAGAGGAAAAAATAATAGTTGCGATAATAAATTAATATTCTTCAATTACCGCTATCTTCAGATAGTGGCAATTAAATATTATATACTATTTCTCTTTATTGTTTGGGTCAATTTTGCAAGTATTTATACTAAGCGGACAATATAAACCGCATCTACCTAAAAAACCTGTTGCTAAAGGGATGAGACCGACTAATCCCCACCAACTGTTAAATACTATTCCTGCAATAATAATTGCAGCTCCTAAAACTATTCTGATTATTTTATCAATACCGCCAACATTCTTTTCCATTATATTCTCCGTTTTACTTAATTAACAAATAAATGATAAAAAAAGTTTTTTATTGAATAAAAATATTATTAACCGTAATTTTGTATAAATAGATAAGGATGATTAATGCTTAATTATGTTTGGTTGTTTTTGATAGTAATGGGAATAGGAGCAGCGCTTTTTGTTGATTTAAATGATAATTATACAGGAAAATATAATAAAAATTTAAGATGTGAGATAATCGAACATGAGGGAAATTACAATATTCTTGTAAATAGAAAAGACTACAATCAAAAGTATGAAGATATAATTTACAACGATATTAAGCTAATTATAAAAACTAATTTAAACAAGCTAAAAAAGAAACAAGCACTATTAGTTGAAAGTAATTCTGAATTACCAAAATCATTACAAGTAATTGCAGCATCAAGCGGAAAAGAGAACGATATAAATATTAGGTTACTAATTGAAAAACAAGTTTCTGAAAGAAAGTATATTGGAGTGTTAACTCCCGAAAAAGTTACATTTGTTAAAATGAAAGAAATTACCTCTTCTGCATTAAACTTTGCTAATACTGCCGTTGAAATTGTTTTAGGTTTAATCGGAATTATGGCTCTTTGGTTAGGAATAATGAAGATAGCAGAAGAAAGCGGTTTGATAAAAAATTTATCTTTAGTGGCAAAACCGATTATGAAATATTTATTTCCGAATGTGCCTTCAGATCATCCTGCCGTAGGGGCAATTATTATGAATCTTTCGGCAACATTTTTAGGATTAGGTAATGCAGCAACGCCTTTCGGAATAAAAGCTATGGAAGAGCTTAATACCTTAAACGATAAGAAAGATACTGCTACAGACGCAATGTGTATGTTCTTAGTATTAAATACGGCAAGTTTTGCATTAATGCCGGCAACAGCTATTGCTTTAAGGGCAGCAATGGGAAGTAGCCAACCGGCAATTATAATAGGTACGACAATGTTTGGTTCTTTTTGCGCTACATTGGCAGGGGTATTTTTAGTAAAACTTTTTCAAAATTTTCCGACTTCAATAAGCGATGTTTTTTTACGCCTAAAAAAAGGATATAAAAACTTTGTACTATTTGCGTCAGTTCTTATTTTATTGTATCAACTATATTATTGGGGAGCTATCGGTTTTTTGACTGCCTATGTAAATGGCGAAGTATTTAAAACGATTATTCAAGTTGTTTCTATTCTTGCAATTCCGGCTTTAATAGGAACTTTTGTAATTATCGGATTAATTAAAAAAGTAAAAGTATATGAAACATTTGTTGAAGGAGCAAAAGAAGGTTTCAAAATAGCCGTTACAATTATTCCTTACTTAGTAGCTATTTTAGTTGCAATCGGTATTTTTAGGACAGGGGGTGCTATGGATGTTTTAATTTATATTCTAAAACCTGTAACAACATTAATTGGGATGCCCCCCGAAGTTGTTCCTATGGCTTTAATGCGACCTCTTTCGGGAAGCGGTTCTTTGGGAATATTAGCGGAAATAATGAAAACATACGGAGCAGATTCCTTTATAGGTATATTGGCTGCAACCATGTTCGGTAGTACCGAAACTACATTTTTTGTTTTGGCTGTTTATTTTGGAGCCGTTAATATAAAAAAAACAAGATATGCTTTAGCAGCCGGGTTGCTTTCCGATCTATCTGGTTTTATTGCTGCGATATTTATTGTGCGAATACTTTTTGCTTTATAACTTTTTCTGTTTTATTTTTATATAATTTTTAGTACATTAAAAAGTTAATAAATAAAGATAAACATTAATGGGTGATATAACAAAACTGCGAGATGTTGCCGACCATTTGGCAGGAATAGGTAAATACGAAAAAGCCTATTATATTTATGACGAAATATACAACCAAATTTGGGCTGCAATCGGTACGGTTAACAACGGTATGAACGATTTTTCCCGCTCTTATCTTATACATAACTTTCGCTCAACAATAGAGTTTAAGAATGTATTTTTGTATAATGCCGTTAATACCGTTTTTATAAAATGGTTTGAACTTGATACCGAGCAAACATTAAACGAGTTTATATTTACAATATACGGTAAATTACAATGTATTAGTTATTCAAAACTACTAGTAGGTGAATATACTCCTTTTAATGTTTATAGTGATTTTTTACTTTTATACGGCGTTATTTTACATGCTCCGGACCAAAAATGGTTATCGTTTGTTTTTGACTATATGTCTCCTATTGTGGATGACAATAAAGTTAAAAAGCTAAGAACAAATTTCCCCGAACCAAAAGTAATAAAACATTTAATTGATTATGCTTCGGCTATTAAAGGTACAGATTGGTATTTTTTAAACCTTTTAATGTTAGACTACTTAAACGAAATCGGAGAAATATCGTCACCGTTGTATCAAGGAGTTAAAACGGTAGTAGGTAGATATTATTATGGGCAGAATAAAAGAAAAAGTTCATCAAACGATTCTAAATACGAACGTTACGAAAGACAAGAAAAATACGAATATAAATACGAAAGAACCGAAAACAAGAAACGTACAGATAATGAAGAATTTGACCCTTCAAACGCAAGTGAAGAGGAAAAAGCAAGATTTTATGGTAAAGTACTTGGCTTAAAAGGTAAAATAACCAAAGCTGAAATTAGAGAGCAGTATTTAAGGGCAATTGCAAAATATCACCCCGATAAAGTTAATAAAATGGGGGAAGAAATTATTGAGTTGGCAGAAAGAAAAACAAAGGAAATAAACGCAGCTTATTCTTGGTTAAAAGAAAAATATAATCTTTAGGGGGAAATTTGAAAAAGCTTTTGTTGTTTGCACTTTTTTTTACTTTTCAAACAACCTTATTTTCTCAACCTAATAGCGGAGTTTATCCGGTTGTTTTGGATAACGATACTTTATTTACGGTTAGTAAAGCTTTAGGTTCATTAAATCCAAGCAAGCGTGCAGAACAGATTTCAAACAATTTAATTCAACTTCTAGACTTATCCGCTAATTCCGATTCAATAAAATTAGTTGATGACGGAGTTTTTGTTTCATTGGTATATGATGATTTAATAATACTATCTGTATCTCCCGTTGATACGCTTGGTACTAATAGTAATATGAATTTGTTGGCTGAAAGATATAAAAATAAGATTAAGATAGCACTTAACAAATCTATTGAAAAATACTCTATTAAAAATACTCTGGTTTCATTATTTAAATTTGCGGGAATAATATTTGCATCTTTTTTATTGCTATGGGGAATAAAATATGTTTTTGGCAAAATCTATAATTTTTTTGATTCTACAAAGTTTAATTATACTCTAAAATTTAAAAATAAAACAATTCTTAACCCCGAAATAATAACAGGGATTGTAAAGGTTATATTTAGGCTGTTTAGGTTATGTATTACTCTCGTAATTTTGTTCTATTTTATCACAATCAGTTTATCACTGTTTACATATACCAAAGATTTTGATGTTAGAATATATCTAAAATCGATATTTTACATTGTTTTTGCGTTTGCATTATATTTTTCTATAATAAAGCTAATTAATGCATTTTTTAATTTAATGAAAGAAAAAATTGACGAGTGGAAATCGTCTATTGTTAAATCGGTGAATATTAAAAACATTCAATTTTTTTCGGAACAGCGACTTATTGAAATAACGGCATTTTCCGAGCGAATTTTAAGAAACGTCTTTATATTTATTTCCTCATACATATTGGCTGCATTTGTTTTTAGTAATTTTGATTATACTTCAGGTTGGACAGAAAAATTATTATCCTATATATTAGACCCTGCCAAAAAAGTTTTTAACGAGTTTATTAATTATCTACCAAATATCTTTACAATTGCTGTGATAGTTGTTTTTATACATTACGTTAATAAGATATTAAAGTTTGTATTTGATGAAATTGGTAAAAAATCAATTACGTTTACGAATTTTTTACCTGAGTGGGCTGAGCCGACTTATAAAATAGTTCGTTTTTTATTTGTTATATTTGGAGCGATTGTAATATTTCCTTATTTACCCGGAAGTGAATCACCAGTATTCCAAGGATTTTCAGTGTTTTTAGGTATATTGTTTTCTTTAGGATCATCGTCAGCGATAAGTAATATTGTTGCGGGAGTAGTAATTACATACATGAATCCTTTTAAGATAGGGGATAGAGTTAAAATTGCGGAAACAACGGGGGATGTTGTTGAAAAATCTTTACTTGTTACGCGAATTAAAACAACGAAAAACGTTAATATTACAATACCAAATTCTATGATTTTGGGGAGTCACATAATAAATTATAGTACATCTGTAGATAAAGGACTTATTTTACATACGACTGTAACTATAGGCTATGATGTGCCATGGGAACAAGTACATAAGTTATTGATTGATGCAGCAATAGATACTCCGGATATTTTAACTGATCCGATTCCGTTTGTATTACAGACAAGTTTGGAAGATTTTTACGTTAGCTACGAAATAAATGCATATACTCAAAAGCCAAATCAAATGGCAAAAATTTATTCGGATTTGCATAAAAATATCCAGAATAAATTTAATGAAGCCGGAGTTGAAATTATGTCTCCACATTATTCTGCAGTACGAGACGGAAATAAAACCACTATTCCGGATAACTATCTACCGAAGGATTATAAAATGCCCGGATTTAATATCACAAGTATTTTTGATAACTTTAAAAAATAGTACATTTTGTTTAGTAGGGGATAAATTAAATTAAAACCTCATCACATTTTTATGATGAGGTTTTTTTATTAAAAAACTATTTAAGTAGTACCATTTTTTTTGTTTCGTTAAATTTTCCGGTAGATATTTTATACAAATAAATTCCGCTTGAATAATTAGAAGCATCAAATGATTTAGTGTAATTCCCCGCAGGTAATTCTTCGTTTACTAAAGTCGTAATTTCTTTTCCTAATACATTATAAATTTTTAAAGATACAAATGAACCTTGAGGTATTGAAAAATTAATTTGGGTTGTGGGATTAAATGGATTTGGATAATTTTGACCGAGATTAAAGTATAATGGAGGATTTGTTTCGGTTTTTACATCAACTATAATTTCACTTAGTTTACGTTTCCAAATTCCTGATGTGCATTTAATAAGGTACTCGCTATTTAATCCGATATACACATAATCGTCAGTTATTTGGAATTGTTTTATATCATAAAAATTTAACAAATCGAGCCCTTCGTTAAAGGGAACAAAAGAGTTTCCGCTGTTTTTTGAAGCAAATATTCCGCCATTAAACGAACTAGCTGCAGCAAAAACGTAATTGTCTTTTGAAAACAGTTTTTCAATATATCTATTATTAATAATTTGTATCCATGTATTACCAAAATCAGTAGATTTATAAACTCCAGTTTGGTTTACCGAACTATTCGTAATAGCAACATAAATACTATTTTGAGTAACGGAAATATCATTAATGTGAGTTATACTATTTGGTAAATTAACCGAAATATTTGTCCAGTTATTTAATTGTTCATCAGAAATATATAATTCATTGTTTAATGTAGAAACAACAATTTTATAATTAGAACTATCTCCCATTACAGCAATTGATTGCAAATTTATAGGTGAAGTTGTAAAAATATATGGTGTAATATTTTCGTTCCATTTTGTTACTTGAAAACCTGCAGAATACAAATCATTTCCTAATACAGTCGTTGACCGATTTGCTCCTCCCCAATCAATAGTTGTCCAATTGCTTCCGTTAGTAGTCGAATAATAAGAATAAGAATTAGTCGCTTCAGTTCCGATAATTATATTTCGTTTTACTAATAAATTAGACAAATTAGGAGATACATTGGGATTATAGTGCGGAAGAGGAGAATAAATCCAATTTCTACCGTCATCGCTTGATCTAAAAACGCCTTCGCTCATATTAGTGTAAGCAAATAAATAATTATCATTATATGTAAACGAATTAATATTAAACGGAATTAGATCAAAACTTATAGCGTACCAACCAAAACCATTCAAATAATGTCTAAATACTCCGCCTAACGAAGTAGTAAGAAAACAGCTATTATCTTTAATTAAAAAGTCGGTAATGCTCCGGTCGTAATAATCATCGCTCAATTCAGTAAATACATTCAAATCATCAAATAATATTAACAATTTATCCTTTGGTGAGCTGTATACTTGAGCAATTGCAAAAACATCATTCATATAAAAGTTCTTTACATAATAACTACTTAAAGCACTGGTCCAAGTTTCACCGTTATCTGTTGATTTAAATAATCCGTTATAAGTACATAAATAATAGTTGTTTTTATAACACTTAATGCTGTATAAGCTTATAGTAGAATCAAAGGGTGTAATATTCCAAGTCACTCCTTGGTTCGTTGACTTATAAATTTCGTTACTATTTGATGTAAATATTATTGAGCTATTATTAAAAGCAACCGATATTACGTTAATATTGTTAGAAGGAGCCCAAATTTCTTTCCAAACATTCCAAAACCCGTTTGTTTTTTCTTTAATAAATAGAGAACCGCCGGTTTTTGCTATAATTGTTGAGTCATTTGCCAGTAACATTTCGGGAGATTTGTTTGCTAATCCAAATGAAATATCTTCCCAATTAATTCCTGAGTCGTAAGATATCTTAACAAATTCACCTCTGTTAGCAACTATAAAAGTATCAGTCGCTGCGATATAACAAGGAGTTAACGTAAGTAAATTTGGTTCAAAGTTAACGTAATTCCATGTTACATAATTACTGCTAACGAAAATTCCTTTATCGGTAGTAATAAATAGTTGGTCGTTAAATTCAGTTATCGAAAAAGTATTTGCGCCTGTAGGACCGTTAATGAGTGGTTGCCACTGAGAAGAAACTGTCATATAAAAAACAAAAAAAAACAATACAATTTGCACTCGAAATATTTTCATATTGCCTCCGTTTTAACAAATAATAAATTACTAATTATCAACCTAAAATACAAGATGAAATTTTGTTTTTCTCCAAATAATTCAATGTGGATACTTGTTTTTTTATAGTTATTTGCATATTAAATTATGGCAAAAATTATTATATTTACTACATCAACTTAAAGAATTAAATAAGAAGGATAATTATGGAAAACAGAGTATTTAATTTTAGTGCCGGTCCGGCGGTATTACCGGAAGAAGTATTGATACAAGCACAAAAAGATTTTGTATGTTACCCTGGTGCAGGAATGTCTGTAATGGAAATGAGCCACCGCGGCAAAGTATATGACGGAATAATTAAAGCAGCCGAAAAAGATTTAAGAACACTGTTAAATATAGGCGATGATTATGCAGTTTTATTCTTACAAGGCGGGGCTACGTTACAATTTTCTATGATTCCGTTAAACTTAATGCCGCCTGCAAATAAAGCGGATTATTTAGTAACCGGTGTTTGGTCTAAAAAAGCAGTAAAAGAAGCAAAAAGAGTAGGAGCAGTTAACATATCAGCTTCTTCCGAAGCAGATAATTTTAATCATCTACCTTCAGAAAGTGAATTTAAATTTGATCCGGAAGCTTCGTATGTTCATTTTACATCAAATAATACTATTTATGGTACACAGTTTAAGAAAGAACCTGAAGTTGGTAATGTGCCTTTAGTTTGCGATGCCTCGTCAGACTTTTTATACAAAATGTTGGATATTAATAAATATGGTGTTATTTATGCGGGAGCTCAAAAAAATATGGGACCGGCTGGAGCTACAGTAGTAATTATTAAAAAATCATTATTAGAACGCTCTTCGGATAGTTTGCACACATATCTAAACTATAAAATACATGCTGAAAACGAAAGTATGTATAACACTCCTTCAACTTTTACAATTTATATTATGGGCTTGGTATTTAAATGGTTATTAAATATGGGCGGTCTTGAAGTAATGCACAAACGCAATATAGAAAAAGCCGACATTTTATATAATTATATGGATGATAGTGACGGATATTATAAAGGAACAGTAATAAATAAAGATGATCGTTCATTAATGAATGTCACCTTCAGATTACCAAGTGAAGAATTAGAAAAGAAATTCCTTGCTGAATCTGCAGCGAAAGGATTTTCGGGATTAAAAGGTCACCGTTCAGTCGGCGGCGTAAGAGCATCAATCTATAACGCTTTCCCGACAGAAGGTGTAGCTAAATTAGTAGAGTTTATGAAAGAATTCAAAGCAAACAACTAAATAATTTTAATGTTTAATGCTAAATTTTGAATGTCCCTGCTTCAGAAAAGGAGCGGGGACTTTTTTTTAATTTTAAATGTTGAATGCTGAATGTTGAATGCTAATTGTTGAATTATTTTTGTTCAACTTTAGAAAAAGCGTAGGAATATTCTTGAAATGTTAAATGTTGAGAAGGTGTTATTAAATTAGTTGATTTTATGAAAGGATTCAAAGTAAACAACTAAATAATTTTGAATGTTGAATGTTGAATTATTTTTTTTGTTCAACTTTAGAAAAAGAGCAGGAATATTCTTGAAATGTTAAATGGAGTTGTTTAGATCTTTTTAAATAACACAGAGTAATAGATATTGGAGAAGGGGCTATATTTCATTCTACAATTATTTAAAATAAAAAAGGGGACAAAAGTAATCCCCTTTATAAAAAACATATATAGTAAAACTATTTGCCCAATATCGCATCTTTACAAGCTTTAGCGATACGGAATTTAACCACTTTTTTAGCGGGAACAATAATTTCCTCACCTGTACGTGGATTACGTGCTTTTCTCTTTTTCCTCTGTGCCAAAGATAGTTTGCCGATACCCGGAATAACGAAATCTTTTTTAGCTTCTTTATAAGCTAATAAAACAAATTCGCTCAAAAAATCGCCGGTTTGTTTTTTTGTTATGTTTAATTTTTCTGCCATATAAGCAATAATCTGAGCTTTGGTCATTGATTTTGCTTTTGGCTTAGCCTCGGGTTTTTCGGCTTTTTTAGCAGCCGGTTTTGCTGCTTTTTTTACCGGTTTTTCGGCAGGTTTTTCTTTAGATTTTCCCATAACTTCCCTTTAGTTTAGTTTTTAAGGATTGTTAAATTGTATTCATTAATATATTAATTAAATTTCATTTTGCAAAAAATATTTTAATGAAAAATGCACTTTTTACTTGTTTTTATGAAATATTTTGCTACTTAATACGTAAAAATATATATTTTTCCTCACTTTAAAATGAAGGGATAAACATTCCTCGTTTTTTTCTAAAATTTTTTAATTTGCATATTAATAAGTTTAATTATAATTTTGTAGGTGTTTTTGTCAAAAAAATGAAAAAGAATGAAAATAGGTTTTATACAAACTATAAAAAAATTTAATAAGTTATCATTTAAATATTACTACAATAAACTTTTGAATTTAAAATCAACGCCTGCAGAAATAGCTTTTAGTATAGCCTTGGGTATTTTTATCGGCTTGTTATTCCCCATAGGATTACAAACGTTAATTGCTGTTCCTATCTCATTATTTTTAGGGAGTAATGTTTTATTAACTGTTACTGCTACATTCGTTTCTAATCCTATTACAATATTACCCATATATTATGCTGCTATAAATATCGGTAAATTTATTACTCATATTGATATTGATTGGAATTCTGTTGCAGATGCCTTATCGTCTCCTTCATTTTCGGGAATTATTAATTTAAGTCAAAACGGGTTAATAGTGTTATTTACCGGAACTTCAATTTTAGCTTTATTCTGTTCGGTAATAATGTATTTTGTAATTTACAAACTTATTTGTTCGCATCGAAGGAAAAGTAAAATAAAAGCTTAGTATAAATATCAATAAAAAAAGAGACATAAATAAATATGCCTCTTTTTTATTATAGTGTTATTATACTATTTTACAATTTTAGAAATCTGTTTAAACTCTTCTGTACCACATACATTTAACATTTCAAATAGAATTGATTCTGTTAAAGTTACATCAATGTTGTTGCGAGCCATTCTACTTAAAGCTATTTCGTAATCAAATTTTCTTCTTGAAGTTACCGCATCTGCAGCAACAATCAAATTAAATCCGTTCACCGAAAAATCTAATGCAGTTTGAGAAATGCATACGTGAGATTCTATTCCGGCAAGAATAATATTTTTTATTTCCGATTTTTTTAATTTTGCCATTAATTCAACAGAGCCTGCACAGCTAAAAGACATTTTTTGTATAGGAGTAACGTCCGATAATTCATCTTTTATTTCCTTAACTGTCGCACCTAAACCTTTTGGGTATTGTTCTGTTAAAAATATTGGTAATCCCAAAACTTTACATCCTTGAATAAGTTTAACTGAATTAGCAATAAACCTTTGACTTTCGTTCATAGCCGGAACAATTTTTTCTTGTATATCAACAACTAAAAGAGCGGTGTTAAGCTTTGTTAAAATTAGGGGGTTTCTTTTAAGCATATTTATTCCTTAATAAAATTTTGACATTCCGTAAGTACCGCAAGCATACATCATAAGCAATAATGCTAAATCGGTAACTGATTTATTTTCATTTTTTTTCAGAACTACAAAATTATAAATTTCCGCGACAAATTCCATGTTATTTACAATTTTTTTTAGTTCCGAAGATGAAATATTTCCGTGCCAAAATATAACTTTATCTATTATAAATTTAGCATGTTTTTTTAAGAAATTTGAAAAAGTAATAAAATCGAGCGTTTCATCAGTAAGCGGAGTAGTAAATATTGTAAGATCATTAAAATAATCTTCCCAGTTTAAAGCTAAATCTCTATTTTCCGCATACATTAAAATCTCTGCTTTTTTGGGTGTAAATGTTGCGTGTATTTTAGTTTTAAATTTAGGGATAACTACATAACCGTCATAACTATTAGTATCTGTTTCTTCGTTATAATATTCCCAATAAGCAATTAAATCTTCTGTTTTTAGAGTGTAAAACACCTTTTTTTCACCGCTATTTATAATAACGTATTCAGATTTTGTATGGTTAACAACCGTAATCCAATGTTTCCAGTTATCAACACTTAAAATACAAGGATAATTGTTTTTTAAGTGTTCGTTCAATATTTTAACAGCTTTAGATTCAGTATTTGCGCTAAACGGTTTAAACTTAAAGTTAAAGAAATTAGCAGCACGCTCTAATCCTACTTCATCCACTCCGTCCCACCATCGTGCCCCGGATTTTTCGATTATTAAACCGTCACTAATAAAAATTCCAAACATATTCATTGCATATTTTAGAGAAAATGGACCGCAAGTATAATCGTTTGGTTGGGGATAAAAACTCATAATTATTTCAAATTTTATTATATTTAATATATAAAAATTTTACTAATTAAGGTTAAATAAAATAAAAAAATATGAAAATTGCAGTTGTATTTAACGAACCATATAAAGAAATATTTGACCCATATGCAACTAACTGTCCGTCTGCATTCATGCAATCCGAAGCTTATAAATTACGCAAATGTGATATTATTAATGAATACGAATTAATTGCCGAAAGTCTTCGAGAAGAGGGATATGATTGTTATATTTTAAATATTTTAGATGATTTAGATATATTGTTAAGAGATTTAGAGAGCAATAAACCCGATGCTTTATTTAATTTAATTGAAATTTATAAGGATAAAGCCGGTTTAGAAAAAAACTTTGCAGCTTTATTTCAACTTTTAGGCATTCCGTTTACAGGGGCTTCAACAAAGGGGTTGGGGTTGTGTCAAAATAAATACGTTAGCAAACAGATTTTGCAAGCAAACGAAATCCGTGTACCTAATTTTCAATTAATTGAAACCGTGTGCGCTTCTTATAAAACAAACCTTTCTTATCCGATAATTATTAAACCGGTTGGTGAAGACGGTAGTATAG
>JAEXOD010000066.1 GCA_023447335.1 Bacteroidota bacterium | reverse complement strand
GTATTAAAGTGCTTGTCGTTTTTATGTTGTTTGCTGTTGTTTCGTTTGCTCAAACTAAGGAGTGGATTTATGTAGGCAAAATTGATTTTCCCGCTGCCGATTCAGATTATGTTCAACCGTTTTTATGTACAATGGATGCTCAGGATCGTTTATATGTAATATCATCAAAAACTACAAATATTCATGCAAGAAATCAAATATTTTATTTAGATCCTGCAGAAACAGAATTTACAAAATTTGTCGATTTTTTTGAAATCGGCGAAGAAGATTCATTAAGCGGAAAGGTTGGTCAATTAATAGGTATTGCAGCAATCGGAAAAGATGTTGTTGTTACAGCTCGTATTCCAAATCAGCAAGTTCCTGCCGGTGCATCAAGCGTGTTTTATTTCAAAGATAGAAATCCTCAAGATTATGAAAGATGGGGTTTCGGAATTCAAGGAAGCGGTTGGGGAACTACGGTTCACGGTATAGCTGCTACAAAAGATTCGGTTTTAGTCGGCGGTATTCCTTATCAGGGTCCTTCTTATCGTTTTTATAATTTTGCTCAAAATATCACTACTCCCGGACGCGGATCATATTTCTTTATGTCATCTCAACCGATGGAAATAAACGGACCACATACAGGCGGTTTTGATATGATAAGAGATTGTGCCGTAATTCCTGATGGTGATTATTCTGTTACCACAACTCCGTTTTACACTTCAAGAAATGCTTTAACTTCAACAAGCTTAAACGGGGGTATATCTGTTTGGGAAGGCGGAAATTATTTAACTCCTGCGGCTTATACAAGTCAAAAAGTTATTGATGCAGTAGGTTTATTACAATTAGACGCTGCTTTACCTTATGGTATTACAGTTGATAACAAGGATAAATATTTATGGGTAGCCGGTGTAGATTCAACAAGACGTTGGGTAAAAGGTTTTTCATTATTAGGGACATTTGCAAATGTTTCGGCTGAATTACCTTCTCAAAACAGCGGTGATGCTCCTAATCCTAACGGTGCACCTTTAAGATCTCCTTGTGATGTTGCTTTTTCTGCTGACGGTGAAACTGCATATGTTATTGATGCTTTTGGAAAATGTGCTTTTAAGTATATTTTCGCAGATCCATCAGGAGTTGATGATAACTCGGCTTTAAATTATGAATTTGAATTGTTACAAAATTTCCCAAATCCTTTTAACCCTGCTACTTCAATTTCTTATCGTATGCCCAAAGATGGTTTTGTAACTTTGAAAGTATATGATATGTTAGGTAAAGAGATTGCAACTTTAGTTAATGAAACTAAAGCAAAAGGTCAGTACTCTATTAATTTTGATGCTTCGGGTTTAACCAGCGGTATTTATGTTTATCAATTGAATGTTAACGGATTTTCTGCTTCAAAGAAAATGACATTAATGAAATAATTATTATATCATAAAATATATAATTGTTTTAATAGATTAAAATTAACAAAAAAGAGACGTACAGAATTGTGCGTCTCTTTTTTTATGTAGTAATTAATATTGGTCCTTACAGTAAAAATAACTTCAAATTAAGAATTGAAAAAAGAAATATATTATAACATCTCTTTTAAATTCTTTTACAACTAAGTAAAACTAATACACATCTGTAATATTATGTTTTATTTATTCGTGTAAAAAATTGTTTTCAAAGCTTTTTGTTATTTTTTCGTAAGCTTCTTCGATATTATCACAAAAATCAAGAATATTCATGTCTTCCGGGCTAATCATTCCGCTTTCAATTAAAGCGTCAAAATTAATTATTTTTTTCCAGTAACTTGAATCATAAATTAAAACTTTAATATGTTTTTTAACTTTTTGAGTCTGAATTAAAGTTAAAACTTCCATCATTTCGTCCAAAGTACCAAAACCACCCGGAAAAACTATAAGAGCTTTGGCTAAATAAATGAACCAAAATTTGCGCATAAAAAAGTAGTGGAACTCAAAAGCTAATTCCTTTGGCACATAAGTATTAACAAACTGTTCAAAAGGAATACTAATATTTAATCCTATGGATTTTCCTCCTACTTCAAAACATCCCTTGTTGGCTGCTTCCATTATTCCGGGACCGCCGCCGCTGCAAATAGTTAAGCGTTTACCGTTTCCGGGTAAAGTGGCAGCCCATTTGGTTAAACGTGCCGAAAGTTGTTCAGCCTCATCATAATAATGAGCCATTTCAACTAACTTTTTGGCTTTAGTAAGCTTTGCTTCGTAATCCGGTAAAGTTTTATCGCTATTCTCAATATTTTTTAAATTTTCAGATGCATCTTTTGATGATAATAATCTCGCAGAACCGAAAAACACAATGGTATCTTGTATATTCTCTTTTTTAAAACGAGCTTGTGGTTCGTAAAATTCTGAAAGAATTCTAATAGTTCTTGCTTCCGGAGAGTTTAAAAACTCTAAATTATTATACGCTTTTTCCGGTCTTGAATCGTCTTTCATTTTAATAACTCCTTGTATAAATTAAATCGCAAACTTATTAAAATAATACATTTAAAACTATTTTCAAAGGGAAAAATGTTTACTTAAATTGATTTTTTTTGACGGAATCCGGCAGATGATGTTAAAGGTTTGGAGCTAAACTTTAAGTAAATTGGGGGGACGGATACTTTTTAATCGTTTCACCGTGACGTTTTTTAAATATTTTGGAACCAGGATTAACAGGATTTTATCGGATTTTCAGGATTACAAATTAAGGTTAAATGTTAAGTGTTTAGTGTTAAATATTAATTTATTATATTTTTATTAGCCTATAAATAGCTAATTAATAAATAATAAATTTATTTATTAAGCATTTAACCCTAATAATTTAACACTATATATAGCCGTAGACTTGATATTATTGTGACATCACAAATAGCAACGAAAGCCAAGTCCCGTAGGGTGCGACATTATAGTTTTTAGATAAAAATATCGCCGCCTACGGGGCTAAAAATTCATCTCTTATTTACAAGTTACAATAATTTCGACCCTCCGGGTCTAGTTTAAGTGTTAAATGTTGAAGGTTAAATTTTAAGTAAAACTACCCTCCAAATTTTGATACGTCTTTATCACCGTTTCTCTGTTTCACTGTTTCACTATATCACTCTTCCACTTTTTCACCATTTTAGAACCAGGATTAACAGGATTTTAGCGGATTTTCAGGATAAAACCTCCAAAATCGGAGGGAGTTTCCTGTAAATCCTTCTTTTGTCCTGAAAATCCTGGTTCGAAAGAATTTTAAGTAAAACTACCCCCAAATCTTGGCACCACTTTATCACCGTTTCACCCTTCCACCGTTTCACTGTTTCACTTTTTCACTATCTTAGAACCAGGATTACAACCTCCAAATCAGAGGGGGTTTCCTGTAAATCCTTCTTTTGTCCTGAAAATCCTGGTTCGAAAGAATTTTAAGTAAACCTACCACCACTTTTTTGCCAGCCCCTTCCACTTTTTCACCGTTTCACCGTTTCACTGTTCCACTCTATCACTTTATCACTATTCCACCGTTCCACCTTCCCAACAAACATTACTGTTTTATATAAATAGTGCCGGGATTAATACCAACATTGTATCTTTTTAACTCAACGCCATTTAAATCTAATACAACAATTTCACCGTTTTGTTGAAAATCTTTTGGATTACCGCAGTATAAATGGTTATTTTTCTTATCAAAGCCGACAGAATAAATTACACCGAAAACCGAATTTACATCCATAGCATTAACAAAAGGTGTATTTTCTACAGTCATATTGCTTAAATTAACTTTATATAATCCGATATTGTTTGCAATAACCATTGTTGTGTTACTTGTTAAACATGATTCGCCCGGATTATAGTTAATAATTACGGAATCGGTAACGGAAGTATTTACTATTTTATAAATACCGCCTTTTCCTACAGCATCAAATTGTCCTGTGCAAACTACATATACTGTCTGGTCATCCGCCTTATGTGCAAAACGGGGGTTAAAACCTACTTTTAGTTTTGCAATTTCACTATCCGTTGTTATATCTATTACGCTAACAGTGTTTTCCGCACCGAAACCGGAATTAGTAACGTAAATTTTTCCGTTTGCATAAACTGCAGCTTCGGGGTATTTACCAACGCTTATTGATTTTATAACTTGCTTTGTAGCAGGGTTAAATTTTATTAATTTTTCTGTATATAAACTTGTAACGTAACCTAAGGTGGAATCAATAATTACAACATCTCTGGGACTGCTGCCTATTCCTAAATCAATAAACCCTACACTTTCAAAAGTATCTAAATTTATTATTTCTATTTTATTGCTATTATCAACTGCAATATATCCCTTGTTTCCGAATATTTCCATCTCGTTTCCGGTATCGCCTAAACTTTTTCCGTTATTAGCATCTTCGTAAATAGTATTATTTACTACGTTATCAGTTAAGTTAATAAAAGAAATTGAAGAGTTGTTTTGTCCGTACAATCCTTCGTTAATTATATACACGCCGTCATATTTTGATTGTAGGGGAGAGTCAGTAGGCGGTGTTACAGAGTCATCTTTTGAGCATGCTAAAAATAATGAGCTAAAAATCAGTATTGTTAAATAAATTAATTTTTTCATTATAGTTCCGTTATATATGTTATTGAATAATTTCTTAATGGCATTGGGTATGATTGAATTACAAAGTATTCTTTATTAAATATATTGAATACCGATAACGTAACAGTATTTTTTAAGTTAAAAGAGTTAAACGTATAACTTAAAGACGCATCGCAAACGTAATATGGTTTTAATCTATTTTTAGGATCGTTATCAGAAGAATAAAACCTTTCGCTTACAAAAGCGTTATAAATAGTTAATGTTAGATAGCTAAAGTTTATGGTTGTATTTAAATTTATTCTTTCTTTTGGTACATAAACCAGTTGTTTGTTATATGAATAATCTCCCACAAACATTTTTGATTTACTAAGAGCCAAATTATAATTATAAAACAAGTTTACGTTAATTAGTTCTTTAAACAAAAACAATCCGGCGTTAAACTCTATTCCTTTATATCTTATATGACCGTAGTTTTTAGGAGTTTGTAATGCTTGACGTGACGGAATCCATACAATTTTATCCTTACTTATTAAATTATAGTATGTAAGTGAAAAACGAAAGTTGTTTTGTGGAGTGTTTCCATAATCTAATGTAAAATCGTAGCCTTCGTAATATTCTTTATTAAGAAATTTTAAATTATATAAAGAAGAATAAAATTGCTCGTTGAATGAAGGAGAGCGTAAAGACTTTGAAAAGCCGGCTAAGAAAGTAAAATTAGAAGCAAAGTTTGGCTTCAATAAAATTCCGATTCTATAAGAAAACAAATCATCATTGTTCTTTTCGATAAGCTTTTCATTGTAATTATCGTAAGAAATAGCAGCGGAAATATTAAAATCGCTTATGTAGGGGATCGTTGTAAAAGAATAGGCAATGTTTACAAAAAATCTATTGCTAAACCTATTGATATTAAGTGTTATATTGTTTTCGGTAGGTAACTCATTTATTAAATTACTATAATTAAATTCATAACCCAAAAGTAATATTAAGCTTTCGTAAGAGTATCTTCCTTTTATAAAGCCCGATGTTTCCTTTAAAATGGAATTTTGAGAAGTTTTATTAGAAAATATTTGTTTTAAAGGATCATTTAATAAAAGATTTTGGTAATTATAACTAATATTACTTAATAATGACCAGTTACTATTAATTACGAAATTATTATTTAATACCAAAAAATACATCTTGCTTTGGTTAGATGCAAAACTTGATTGTGTGTTGTTAGTTACTACAAAACCCGGGATACCGTTTTTTAAAGAATTATAATGTACATAAAAATTTGTTATATTTTTATTTGTTCTATATTCTAAATCGCAGCTTATAAAAGATTTGGAAAGGAAGGCGTTTTTCCGTCTTAGTTCGTTGTTTAGAAATTTATATTTATAATTATTAGAAGAATAGCTCCTTTCAAAATTAACTGAAAAACTGAAACTGTTAAAAGTTTGTTTCACGTTAAAAAATACTGAACGATAAAAATCAGTACTCCCTTTTATTCCAACTAAAAATCTATTTTCTAAGTTATCAAAACCGGAAAATAATTTCACTATACCACCGGAACTAATATATCCGGTTTCAGATGAATTGTTTTTGAATATTTCTATATTATTTATTGCAAGCGGACTAATTAACGAAAAATCAAACATTCCGGTTTTCATATCATTAATTCTTGCCTCGTTAAATAAGACTACCGTGTTTTCACTTGATAAACCTCGCATTGATATACTTTTAACTCCCGTAACACCACCGTAATCTTTAATAAAAAGATCGGTTTCGGCTTTAATTAAATCGCCGATATTCGTAAAAGTGGATTTGTTTTTGTTCGTTATATCAATTTTAGTAGTAATTTCGCTTGTATTATTTAATTGCGCAGAAACGGTAATTTCTTTTGTAACAAGGTTTTTAGAATACAAGTAAACAGTATCTGGTAATTCGGTAAATTTTATACAATTTTTAACATATGCTACATGTGAAAAACAAACAGAATCATTAATAGAAATATTAGGAATTTCTACTAATCCGTTTTCATCGGTAATAATATTAAGCTTAGTTGTAAACACATTTACATTTGCAATAGAATATTTGGTTTCGCTATCGCAAACCATAACAACTTTTTGTGCAAACAGTAACGAATTGCAAAAAAATAATATAACCGAAAAAATTTTACAAAAGTACATACTAAAACACCTGTTGTAAAATCTTCGGGGGAATTTTTAAGATGAATAAGAAAAGAAATAAGAGGCTTTTCGTTATCAATCTAACCTTTCCCGCGAAGGTTGACGAAATATCTACGGCAGGTCTCCTGGCTTAAAGCAGCATACAGCGTCTTCCCACTATTTTAGCAGTGACTTAAGTACTGTATTCTTTTATCGCTTATTACAGTTGCGGGGCAGCTACGGATTTAACACCGTATTCCCTATTATTCCTTTTTTACAAGGACACCGTAAACTTATTTAAGAACAAATTAATATACAAAAGTATAAATTATTTAAGATTTTAGCAAATTAATTTTATAAGCAATTGATATTTGTAAAAAAAGAACTGAAATTAAAACTTAAAACGACAATACTATGAAAAAAATTAACATAAATTTCATTATTAGTAATTGTAAATAAAAAATTTATTAGTTAATTTAAGAAAATATATTATTTGATTGTGAGATTTTGTGATGGATAAGAACATAGCGACAGAGCAGGAAAATTTGGACAACACAAGAGTGATAGGTATCGGAACTTCTGCCGGCGGTTTAGAGGCATTACAAGATTTTTTTAAAAATGTACCGCTTAATAGTGATTTAGCTTTTGTTGTAATTCAGCATCTTTCACCGGATTACAAAAGTTTGATGGACGAGCTATTAGCACGCTATACAACATTACCTATATTTGTTATAAAAAGCGGAATGGTTATAAAGACAAATACAATCTATTTAATACCACCGCGTAAAAACCTATATATTGTGGGTAATAAACTGATTTTGCGCGAGGTAGATGCTAATAAAGGGCTTAATTTACCAATAGATACCTTTTTTAGATCATTAGCCGAAGAAAAGGGGAAAGATGCAATCGGAATTGTTCTTTCCGGTACGGGAACAGACGGAACGGCGGGAATTAAAGCAATTAAGGAAAAAAACGGAATGGTAATGGCACAAGATGAAAGAAGTGCCAAATTTTCCGGCATGCCAAATAGTGCTATTGCAACAGGACTTGTAGATTTTATATTGCATCCCAATGAAATGGCGGAACAAATTATAAGATTTATACAACATCCTCTTATTAAAAGTAATAAACAAAAATCGGAAGTTATTACCGATGATGCGGAATTATTATTAAAAGCAATTGTTATATTAAAAGAAAAATTCGGCATCGATTTTTTTTCATACAAAGAGAATACGTTATTACGAAGACTTGAAAGACGAGTTAGTATTAACCATTTTATGAATTTAACCGCATATGTTAATTATTTGGAAGAATCAGACAATGAAAAAGAAATACTATTTAGAGAATTGTTAATAGGGGTTACCCAATTTTTTAGGGATAAAGAAGCTTTTATAAGTCTGAATGAAAAAGTGTTAACAAAATTGGTGAATTCGAATTCTAAAACAATAAGAATTTGGTCCGCAGGATGCTCTACCGGAGAAGAAGTTTATTCAATTGCTATATCGTTAAGAGAGTTATGTATTAACCTTAATATACAAAAAGAAATAAAAATATTTGCAACTGATATTGATAAACGAGCTTTAGAAATAGCAGGAAACGGAATATATCCGGAAAGCATTTTATTAGATATCGAACCTCATCTTGTTGCAAGATATTTTGTAAAAAAGGATAACTTTTACAAGGTTAACGACGAAATTAGGAATTTAATAGTATTTGCCTCTCATAATATATTAAAAGATCCGCCGTTTTCGAAAATTGATTTATTAATTTGTAGAAACTTATTTATATACTTAAAACCCGAAGTACAAAACAGACTTTTAGTAATGTTTTATTATAGCTTACAACCCGGAGGTTTTTTATTTATGGGGATAAGCGAGAGCATTGGCGAGTTAACTAAGGCATTTAAGGCTATTGATACAAAAAATAAAATATTTGAATATATGGCAGGTTTTAAACCGCCGATTTTAGCCGGTTATTCTTTAGGGGAAACAAAATATAACTATCAAGATACAGGTCTACTTTTAAAAAGAAAGTCGAAGTTTGAGATTAACAACGAAGAGTTGTTTGAAGTACTATTAAATCAATTTGCTCCGCCGACAATAATAATCGATTCCGATAATCATATTGTTACAATAATAAATGATATAAACCCATTTGCCGAAATTCAAAAAGGAAATTATAACGGTGAACTTTTTTCTATTCTTCCAAAAGATGTAGCTCTTTTTATTAATAATATGTTGAGAGAACTTAAAAAAAATAAAAAGAATTTAGTTCAACGTAACCTTACAGGTTTGAAATCGAACAATAAGGACGGAATACTTGTTACGGGTAGAAAAATTGAATATCACGGAAACAATTATTTTGCATTAAGTTTTCAATTTATTAGGAGTAACGAAAAAACGGAAGAAGTCGTTTTACCCGAATATGATTTATCTTTAGAAAAAGATCAACGGATATTTGAACTTGAGAAAGAATTAAAATCGAGCAGGGAAAACTTAAATGCCGTAATTGAGGAACTTGAATCATCCAACGAAGAATTACAATCATCTAACGAAGAGTTGGTAGCTTCTAACGAAGAACTGCAATCAGTAAACGAAGAGCTGCAATCAGTTAATGAAGAGTTATACACGGTTAATACGGAGTTGCAACAGAAAATTGATGAATTGACACGACTTAATGACGATATTAATAACTTATTAAAGAACACGCAAGTTGCGGCATTATATTTGGATAGTCGTTTGTTGATTAGAAAAACAACTCCCGAGTTAAGTAAAATAACCAATATTATTGAATCCGATATTGGTAGACCGATTAGTCATATAACATTAATTGAAGGTTACGATGACTTCTTAAAAGATATTGAGGTGGTTAGAGAAACACTAAAACCTGTGGATAGAGAAGTAAAAATTAAGAATAAGGAGACATTTTTACTAAGGTTAAGACCATATAGAACTGAATACGGAGCAATTGACGGTGTTATTATAACTTTTACCGATGTTTCGGCAATAAAAAAACTTGAAGGTGAAATTTTAAATTATTCAGACAAGCTTAAAGAAGTTTTGTTGGTCGGAAAAGTATCATGGTTGGAATATTGTTACAATAAAGATGAAATTAAATTTGATAAAAGTATCTCTAATATTTTGGACTATAATTTAAATGAATTACCAAAAAAAATGGATGATCTTCGGTTAATAACTTCTCAAGCCGATTTCAAAAAAATTAAAATTGAGATCAATAAATTTGTTAATGATAAGTCCTATAAAACGGAGCTTGATATTAGGCTTAAGCGAAAGGACGACAAACATATTAATGCTCACTTAAAAGGAAAAGTGTTTGGTAATTGTATTTCTGAAGAAGCCGATAAACTATTAATTACTATATCAGATACAACCGAATTGGTAAAAGTTACAGATTCGCTTAAACTTAATAAAGAAATACTAAACATTGCGGTAGAAAATTCGTTATCGGCAATTACAGTGGTAGACGAAAACGGTAAGCTAGTATTTGCGAACAAAGCCGCCGAAAAAATTTTTGGCATTAATGTTAGAAGAATTAACGAAAGAGTTTATGATGATTTGGACTGGAAAATTTTGGACTTGGAAAAAAAGCCGATACAACCTGAAAAATTACCATATAGTATTGTTAAAAACACAAAGAAAGTACTAAACAATTATAGACATTATATCTTAAACCCCAAAAAAGGATATGTTTTGTTAAATATTGACGGAACACCCATATTATCAAAAGAAAAGTTTATTGGAGCTATTTTTGTTGTTAACGAGGTAACTGAGAATGAATAAAATATTTGATGTAGAAAGAATTAAAAGTATAATTAATAATAGAATTACGGTTGACGAAAGTTTAAAGAATCAATTATCAGAAAAAACAATTGATGAATTAATGTTTGAAATTAGTGTTTATCATGAAGAATTGTTGTTTCAAAACGAGGAATTAACTCGTTCGAAAGAAGAAATCGAATTTTTGGAAAAACGTTTTGAAAGTTTGTTTCAAAATTCTCCGATCGGTTATGCAATTACGGATAGTGATTTAATTATTTCACTATGTAATCAAAAATTTTTGGAATTAACCGGTTTAAAGGAGGCAGAATTTTCAAAAGTAGATAAATTTATTGCTCCCGTAAGTCAAGATTCGTTTTATTTGTTTTCGAGAGAACTTCTAAAAAGAAAAAAACCAGAGAGTATAAAAATTTGTCTATTAAATCAAAACAAAGAAATTCCAATTAAGTTAAAGGCTCAAACATATAACGAAAACGGCAAGTTTTTTATTCGTTTTGTTTTTATTGATATTTCAGTAGAAGAAGCAATGACAAAAGCATTAAAAGAAAGTGAAGAAAAGTTTAGAATGATTTCTGAAAATACAAGTGACGGACTTTTAGTTTTTGATGCAAACTCAAATTGTATTTATGCTTCTCCGGCTTATAAAAAGATTTTAGGTTTTCCGATTGAAAAAGATTACACGCATAATAAAGAAGAAATATATATGATGATTCATCCGGAAGATAGAGATGAATTGTTTGATAATATATTTAGGGCAATTAGAAGAAATGAAAAAGAGCTAGTTTATCAATTTAGAGTTAAAGGTACTAACGGGGAATATATTTGGAGAGAAGATAACGCAAAATTTATATACGATGATGACGGAAATTATTTAAGAAGTTACGTAGTTGCAAGAGATATTACCGAAAGAAAAAAGTCCGAAGAAGAAATAATTAAACTATATTCAGCCATTCAACAAAGCAATATAAGTGTAGTAATAACTGATACTTCTGGTAATATAGAATATGTCAATCCAAAATTTGAAGAAGTTTCCGGATATTCAAAGGAAGAAGCATTAGGGCAAAATCCAAGAATTTTAAAATCAGATAATTTTGATTCTGAGTATTATAAAAA